>PAOJ01000001.1 GCA_002708005.1 Verrucomicrobiales bacterium
AAAGCCGATCGTAATCTTGATCGCTTATAACTGGCTGCGCATCCACATAATAAGCCCTGTCATGCCGAACAATCTCCTCCACTAAGGAAGNATGACGCTGCTTTATTGAATTATCCATTAGCCCAATACTGAAGAACGTATNTGAATCAAAATTTCAAATAAAAATNCCNATTAATATGTAAATACAAATAAATATATGAATAAGCTACTGAAAAGANTTTTTGATCTTTNAGCTATAAGAATNAAAGTACGGTTTACTTCGTTTTAATATTTCTTGAGACAACTTTCATCACGCCTCGCATCAACGTTGCNTGACCCGGAAAGGTACAAACATATGGGTAATTCCCTGGTTCGGGTGCAATAAAATTTATCACTGTTTCCTCTTTATGATTAATAGCTTTAGAGCCCCACAGAATATGCTGAGTCTCAGGTCGCCATTGTTTACTGATACCNTTTTCACCAAGTTCAAGAGCCATTTTAGCTACTTCATCAGCTTTNCCAGGCTTTACTATAAGCAGATTATGAGGAGGAAAATCCATATTTCTGAATTTTAATGATACAGAATCTCCAGTTTTAACCTCAAACTCCTNNATATCGTAAAGCATTTTTCCCTCAACAGTGCTTATGGTGATCTGAAACTTTTCACCACTCGCTATAANCGGAATAGAGCTACCANNTCCCCAAATATCAACGAATCTAGGTCCAGCAATTCGTCGCATTTTTTGGACTATATAGGCAGGAANATCATTCCTAGGAACCACTCCAGATTTAATTGCGTCAGTAAATTTTTGNGCATAAGAAGCCTGCGATGCTAATGTCTTTATCGTAGCAGACTTTTCTTCAACATTCATTTTAGAATACCTATTAAGCAATTCGCTCGAAAATGATTTTTCGTCATATGATGCCATGGCAACTATTGANTCGTTACTTAAATTACTATCGTCTAATAGATTTACTAAACGGTCTTTAAGTGCGTGATGTTCTTTGGATGCTAAAGTTTTAAGAGCAGATCTACGATCTGNATTACTAGCTTTGGAATTATCCAAAGTTGTAATTAAAGCTTTGTTGGTTTCAGTATCTCCAAGAATCAGAGCTATCTCTTTTGCAAGTGGATATTTCTCAATTTTTTTGTATGTTTCTTGCCAGCTAGAAGGGGCCTCAGCATCATCTAAAGCCTTTAATCCAGTATCAAAACCTCGGAGCATATTGTTGATTGTTGTTTCATCATTAATTTTNCCAAGCGCACGAGAGAGTATCTCAAGCTGGCGTGCATCTGTTGCTCGGCGTGCAATATATTCGGTTACCAATGGTAATTTGCTGGCCTGCGCCAAATTCATGGCGCGCGCAGGGTTTTCCNGGACGAGAGGCTCAATACCATACCAGATCAGCTTGGGCAAATTGTGGTCATCAGCATCCTCAGCGTGGGTGACCAATCCGGCAGCAATATCCCANCGATTGTCCTGCGATATGCGTTGCATAGCGGAGGCCAAATAGAGGCGCACCACCGGCGAGGAATCCTTATTAGCCATGCTTGCGAATTTTTTTAAAGCACGGTTAGACGGGTTCTTATCTTCGCAGAGAAATTGAATTGACCATGCACGGATATGCTCGTTTTCGTCGNTGAGATTTTTTAAGTTATCAGACTCGTTCAAGCCANCAGTNATGTGCAGTGCCCAGAGTGNACGCAGGCGATGATCGACGTTTTTATTTTTGCGGAACATCTGCTTTAGCNAGCGGTGCGTACCCTTNTCTAATTTGNNTTTTATTGCCCNCCCNTGNAGAACNACGCGAGCTCGACGNGCNTGCCACGAACTTGCGTTNGTCTGGTAANTAACCAATTTGGNATCGCTAAGTTTNTCAACATCTTCGTAACGNCCCNCCCAGTCNTTGGCTAAGCTTTTATTNGGNGCNAGACGGAAAATACGACCAGTATCCTTATGCTGNACATTATTTCCACATATGAATGCATCATGCCANTCAAGAACATACACGTTACCCGCTGGACCAATCTCCATACTAAAGCCAATCCATTGCTCATTGTTTGCATGCATGAAATCCTTNTGTTCCTTNCCAACGTAACCGGAACCATTAGGAACCAACTCGTCAGTCAACACTGCATGCTCGTGGATATTGGNCATGAAAAGTTTACCCTGATACTCATCTGGAAATGCATCCGATAGATACACACGTGCTCCACCGTGTGCTGAACGGTGACGGTGTTCCGCGATCGTACGGATATCACTGTAGGCGTNCGGATTAAAATGACGACCCGCCTGGCGGTGATACAATCCACCGGGGATGACATGCCACAAGTGCGGAATCACGCATGCTGTAATGAACAGTTGCCCCTTGGCGTCGTAGTCGATTCCCCAAGGATTACTAAAACCGTGCGCAACAATTTCAAAAACTTCCTTAGTTGGGTGATAGCGCCAGACACCCCCGTTAATCTTCTGGCCTTCCCCTTCGAACTCGACCGATTTGGGATAT
Source organism: Verrucomicrobiales bacterium (assembly GCA_002708005.1). Taxonomy (GTDB): domain Bacteria; phylum Verrucomicrobiota; class Verrucomicrobiia; order Limisphaerales; family UBA1096; genus UBA1096. Next base: position 2,488 of record PAOJ01000001.1, read on the forward strand.
GGCTCGCCGTGCTTGAAAAGCTTCCCAGCCCCCTTCGGCTTACCTACCACCGAAGGCGTGAACACGCCTTGGCAGCCGTATATCCAGCCGTCAGGCCCCCAGTGCAGACTGTTTAACACCTCGTGTCGGTCGCGAATGCCCCACCCGGTCAGGCGCACCTCAATATCGTCAACATCAGCTTTGTCGTCTTTGTTTCGATCTGGAACGAATAACAGGTTAGGCGGTGCACCCAACCAAAGTCCGTCAAGGCCCACTGCCATCGCAGACGGAAACGGAACTCCCTCAAGAAATACTGATCGTTTATCAGCCACTCCATCGCGGTCAGTGTCTTCTAAGATTAAAATACGACTATCACCCGACCCGGAGAATCCGCGGCCGCGCGTTTCATAGTCTCGGTTCTCGGCAACCCACATGCGACCTTTGTCGTCCCAGCAGAATGCCATCGGCTGAGTGATCATTGGCTCATTGGCCCAGGAGTTAACAGTGAAACCTCCTTCAATAGTCGAGTTGTCGACCGCCTCCTGAGGAGTGAGAAACTTGGCATCTCGACCAGCACGCTTGGCAAGTTGCCAAAGTGCATATGTACCTCGCTGGCCAGTGTAGGCTTTCCAGCGATCAGTCAATTCTTTGCCGTTTAGTTTGCCTCCATAAACCTGAACCTGATGACGAATAGTCTCGGTCTTGCCTTTGGCAATGTTCCAGTCACCAAGTCTCGCCCTCACAGGGCCTACACCTAGCTGGCCGTCGACTCTCCAAGGCTGAGGATAGCCTCCGTTTTTATGATGATCAAAAATAGCGATGTGCCCCCAGTCATCACGACCGTCAATCTCCATACCAACGTCAAGCCACATGGCGCGCTTTCCCTCAGCCCTACGGTTGGTGTCACGCGCGGCATTGACAGCCTCGCCCTTGATGCCCTTCTTCCAAGGCATACGCACAAAAAGCCCGCCGTAAGGATATTTGCCAATAGTCACGTTAGTTTGCCCTGTCCCCATCCACTCAAGGTTGAGAACATGCCGATCGTTGCTTGAAGTCATAGACCATCGCTGGGTCTCCGTGAGCACAGCATTGCCATCAGCATCGAGCATGTCATACACAGTCTCCCATTTCACCGAGTCCCCCTTGGCTTCGATNACCTTTACATCCTTTCGCTTCCAGTAATCACCTCTTGGGTTGTGGAAATAATCTCGACCGTTCAATCGGGTAAATCCCCAGTAGATGCCGGTCTGATGCTTGTGATGCCCGGGGCTGTATTGGGTGAACACGCCCTTTCCGTCCGGCCCAGTGATCGGGTGCAAATACGGTCGGTGATCGGCGGCGGCGTTTTGGGTGACCACCGGCTTAGCCAAGCCGTCACGGTGAATAGTGATAGTACCGGTTTTCTCATCAAGCTTTGCTTCTAATGAATAAGCGACGCCAGATTGAGCCAAAACAAACACTAAGACCTGAGATAATAATTTTTTAAAATTTAAAATCTTCATTTCAAGAAATTCAGACGATATTAGTCACAAGCAGTAAGCAGGTGGCTTCATCGATTCTACCGGGCAAAGCATTAACAGCAACCAAAATTGACATAGAGAAAAAGTTCGCACCAACACGCAACAGCGGCAAGACTTGAGCTCATCATAATGTTGAAGAAAATATTAGAAATATTAACCATTTTGATGATTTGTTTTTTCACAAATACTACACTTGGACAAACTCCGCCCCCTCAAGTTAAATCAATCGAATTAAAACCGATCTCTGACGATAAAATAAATAAAACAATCTTACTTAATATTTATAATACAACTCCTGAAACACCTGTTTTGATAGAAGGGTCTCACGATCTAAAGGCATGGAATACACTTGGACAAACAGTTGTAAAACAAGGGCAAGCTCAATGGGAAACAAAACAGGCTATCAATCTACCTTCTTACTTTTTCCGCGTAAGAATTAACCACGCAGCTGAAACACTGAAAGATGGGGTTTACGCAGAGATCGTTACAAACCACGGTGTAATCTTAGCCAAACTTGAATACAAAAAAGTCCCCTTAATTGTTGCAAACTTTATCGGTTTGGCTGAAGGAATGAAATTTTATAATAAAGACAACACAAAGAGCCCGATCAATCAGCAGGGTAATCCTTTCTACGATGGCCTGTTATTTCACAGGGTAATAAAAGACTTTATGATTCAAGGCGGCTGTCCCAATGGAAATGGCACTGGAAATCCTAGTTATTTTTTGCCGGATCAGTTTCACCCAGATCTAAAGCACGATGCCCCAGGCATTCTATCTATGGCCAACTCTGGAGAACACACAAACGGCAGTCAATTTTTCATTACTCACAAAGCTACACCATGGCTTGACTTCAACGATAGTAGAGCAGGTAACCATTCTGTGTTTGGAAAAGTTATCAAAGGCCTAGAAGTAATTGATAAGATCGCCAACGTTTCTACCGACGCAAATAATAAACCCACGAAAACAGTATATATCCAAAATATTAAGATTATCAGACAAGGTGATGAAGCTAAAACGTTTGAATCCACTGAAGACGCCATCAACCTAATGCTACAGGAAAGAGCCGAACAACAGATGAATCAAATTCATGATACCCTCAACATTGAGCCTACAGAATCAGGCTTAATCTTCGAGGATTTGAAAGAAGGAACAGGTCAAAAAGTCAAAATAACCGACACGGTTACATTTAAATTCGTCGCAGAACTTACAACAGAAGTGAATCCTTTCGGAAGGGTTTTTGCGGATTCAATTAATCCTCCCTTTAAGATATCAATAGCCGAGCTAGCAAAAGTTCTTCCTGGAGCTGCCGAAGGTTTGATGTTAATGAAAAAGGGTGGTCATGCCTTATTGCATATTCCACCATCACAGGCCTACGGAAAGGAGGGCAACTACTTCGCCCAAGTCCCGCCATACTCGATTATAATCATGGAAATCCTGCTCTCTGAAATCGAACCTTAGGAACAATCATCGCATCAGTCGGACCCTATAAAACTCTTTATTCTCCTTTGTTAAATTTGAGTACTCCAAAACCCCTGAACCATCAATTAACTCCATTTCTGGCCCAGTTTCCCAGTCCTTTAGATTAGAACTTCGATCAAGTGTAAAACGTTGGCCGGGAAAACCTCTAAAAACAAATTCATTGATAAATCCAACACCTTCCCCCTCTAATCGATCCCATCGAATTAAAATCGGCGAACTACGCGGCACAATTTGTTTACGTAAAACAACCCCCTCCAAACCGACGCTGAGCAATTGGCCGTCATTTCCAAGCGCACCATAAAGAGACAATCCAGTAATAGAGCTCTTAGATTTCCAACTAACCAGATCAGAACTTGTCAACACCGTACCGTTGGCACCAACCGCAACCCAAATACTTCCGGCTTTGGCTACATCGTTAAGCCATTGACTGGTACCACTCACACGTGCAACCCAATTCTCACCATCGATACTAGTAAGAATTGTCCCAGCTTGACCAACTGCCACAACCTGATTTCCAAAGGCACGTATTCGATAAATCCAATTCTTAATTCCAGAATCATGCCTAACCCATTCGGAACCTGTTGCTGAGCTCAAGATAAAACCCTCTTCTCCAACTGCCACAAACTTATTATTGAATGCCTCGACACTAGTAAGAATTCCCGAGGTTGGGGCTTGATGTTTAGACCATTCTTTACCATCTCGAGAAGTTAAAACTGTACCCTTACCTCCGGTAACGACAAAGTTGTCATTCAGTGCCGCTACACCCTGCAAATCATTCTCGGTAACTCTTGGTTCAACAGCTTTCCAAACAATACCCAAAGTATTCACTCGATTAGTTACCGATTGACCCATTTCTCCCTGAGTTACAACATTAGTCCATGAATTGTAGCTAGACATCAAGTGCCCGCGGTTTCCAGCGGCAACAAGTAAATTAGTATTACCCCCAACACCAAGTAAGATCGCATCAGTCATCGATTCTGGCACAACTTCCAAATTCCATGTCGCCCCNTCCCTACTAGTTAATACTGTTGCACGATCTCCTACAGCTACAAGCAGATCATTTGAATTGTTAATATCCCACANCCAGTTTCTAACAGAATCATCAGCCGTAAACCAATAAAGATAATCGTCGTCAGACTCATCGCGAACACTGTCAACCAACATTCCGGTACGGCCTCCCAGCAAATATTTATCGTCAATTGCAAGAGAACAAAAATAGGTCCAGTCAGGCGGCGGGGCAGGATTAGTTCCATCGTCCTTCTCAAGAAGATCGACCCAATACATAAAAAAACCAAGCACCCCTTTACGCACTACATTTTCTCCCGCAATAATTACTTCATTAGATGTCCCGGTAACGGTGTTGAGATTTTTGTTTGTTCCAGAACGAGCAGCGAGCCAAATTTGTCCATCGTTGTAACTAAGCAAAACCACACCGTCGTCACCAACAGCCCAAAGTCGATTATTTATAAAAGCAAGGGCATTAAGATCTCTATTCGTTCGGCTCTGACGTTTTGTCCATGAGGCTCCATCCCTACTCGTTGCTACAAAACCATTTTCACCAGCAACCACAAAATATCTACCAGTCCATACAACGGAATATAGGTTGTCACTGTAACGAAAAGAACGATTCCGCCATGATCGGCCATCATCGCTAGTATAAAGCGTTCCTCCCTCTCCAACTACAACCGCAGTGTTATTCGATGAAGCCAATGCAAAAAAAGAATTATCGGTTGGCTTATCTAACTTTGCAGGAACAAAAAAATTCTCACTCTCACTATAAAATAAATCTCCTTTATCACCTGCAATTATTGCTTGGCCTTTAAAAAAAGATGCCGACCTGAGTGTATTATCTGTGGCAACATCTTTAGGAAGCCATTGCACCATATTTTGGCTAGTATGAACTGATCCATTGTCTCCAACTTGAATCGAAAAATCTTCACCCTTTGCCATTGCTCGAATGGGATTACCATGAGGCTGNGGGTTAGCCCATCGCCATGGACCCTCTTCCGCCTTAGAAGGCTGCACGCAATAAAGCAGCAGACCACCAAACACTATCCAGCAGCGCAATAAATGTAATTTGTATAAAGATAATTTCTCGAAGCACATTTGCTAATGTTATCCTATTAATAAAATTGCTATAAATCGCGCAATACAATCACAACAAAATCGGACGCTAAATGAAAAGCAAACTGAATGCCAAACTCCATTCTCAACATTCCACTCCCAAACAGCTCACTAAAGAAAACACCTTGCGTTATCATCACACACAACGAGTTATTTTTAACACAACGCAGTCATTGAATGAATATATTGGATCTTAAAAAATTTAACTAACCTCTCCAATAAAAAATATCTATTTAGTATCTAGTAAGTAGAAATTTAATTACAATCTCCTAAAATTTTACCAAACAGATTATATCCAAAGAAAATAAATAATAACTAATCAGTCAACTCGTCTGGCATAATCATCTCACGAGTGTAGTAGAGCAATCGACCACAATTGGTACAAGTCACCATATCTCGACTACTCTTGGCATCCACTAAAGTCTGGGCTTGAAGTTTCATGTGACAACCACTGCAAATGCCGTGATCAACTCCCACAACAACCTTGCCACTTTTGGTTTCCAGCAATCTCTCGTAGTGACGCACCAATTTCGAATCCAACTTATCAATTAAAGCATCACGCTCGTCTTCTAGAGCTTCCAGCTCTTTCTCGATGTTTTTTTCTCTTTCATCAAAATCAGCGAGCGTTGCCACCTCGTGCGCCTTGGCTTCCTCTGCTATTCCTTTAGCTTCCTCAATCTTTGGTTTATAAGCGTCTATCTCTACAAGTAATTCCAACTCTTCATCCTCAATTTTAGAGATGATCTCTTTTGCATGGTCAATCTCTCGACCCAATGCTGTATACTCCTCGTTCTTACGTGTTTCTAGTTGTTGTTGAGCGTACTTATTAATCTGAGTTTTTTTAGCCTCAACATCGTTGTCGAGATCCTTACGACGCACTTCCAACTTCACCAGATGCTGCTTCGCCTCCTCATAAACCTGTTGCCGGTTAAGACTATCACGCTTGGCCGACTGCCGCTCAGGATCCAGCGATTCAAGCTCATCCTCGAGTCGGCTGAACTTCATATCTCGATCTTGAAGAATCAGCAATTGGCGAATATTCTCATTCATTAGGGCCGGCATATTTATACCCCTTAACGACGAAGGTCAACGGTTGCTCATTCTGTTAATGGAATTCAATCAATTCATTTTGCTTAAAACCATTTGCCGATTAATATAAACGCATTCAAAATATTGAGCCATTTGACTAATCCCAGCCTTGAAAACTGAAGACTAGGTCTTAAATTTGCCCATTCTTCCAAATTTAAATTAAGCTCCAGAGAACAAATTATAATTTTCGATGTTAATAAAAAGAATTACGGTAGGATTAGGGTTTTCAATCTTTATTATCTTGCTACTAGCACTTGGCTTAAAGCGGGCAAGCCAAAGCGAATGGGAAAATTGGAAAGCAGAATGGCAAGCTAAGGGGGAAAAATTTGATATTAGTAGTAATATTCCCAATAAGGTTCCAGACCATCAGAATTTTGCAAAATCCAAATTTTTTGCGCCACTTTTTGCCAATGATATAGGAACTGCAAAATTCAATGAAGCGAGCGATCGCTTTAAAATAAAAAAGTTAATCAAACATGATTGGAGGAAGGGAAAAAAAAGAGATTCTATTTCATGGGAGAATTCCTTTTTTGAATCTGATTTANCGCAAATAGCCGAGGATCTTAAAAGACCATATTGCCGTTTCGATATTCAATATCAAGATGGGTTCGAAGCACAACTACCACATTTATCGACAATAAAAAATATAGCATACTTATTTTCGATTCGAGCAGGAGAAAAGCTTATCNAAAAAGACACAGTTGGAGCAATGCAAGACACCCTTAATGTAATACAGCTAGGAGANCAACTTCGATTAGAACCATTTATAATATCTCANCTAGTTAGAATTTCTATCCTTGAAATGTCACTTCAAACTTTTTGGGAAGGTCAAGTAAATGACCAATGGTCCNCTAAGCAATTAATATTATTCCAGGAAAAACTTAAAGACATTGACCTTCTTAAAGGCATTGAATTAGCGCTTATATTAGAAAGGAATATTACAAATCAGTGGTTTACAAATATAACGCAAGAAAAGAAAGGGTCTGAAGAATTGGCTGACATGTTAGGCCTAAACTTAAATTTTGCCACTCGCTATTTCCTCTATAACAATCAATATCAAATCAACAAAATTATAACAGAAGACATTCTTTCTATAATTGATATTTCAAATCATAAAGTAAGTGCTAATCAAATAAAGATAGCAGAGAAAAAAATATTACAATTAAAGGATAGCTTCATCCCTTCCCAGTACGCAATAACTCTTATGTTATTGCCAAATTGCAAAATAATGATGCTTAAAATAAGTCAGGCTCAAACAGCATTGAATCAGGCTTATATTGTTGCTGCACTAGANAGGTATAGATTAAAAAACAATAAATATCCAAAAAAACTCAATAAATTACAGCCAGATTATATTTCAAAAATTCCAGGAGATTTGTTTCATGAAAAAGATTTGATATACCAATCAAATCATGACAATTCGTTTACTTTATACTCAATAGGTTTCAATGAAAAAGACGACGACGGAAAATTTTTTATTAAGAACAATAAAATCAATTTTAATTCTGACAAAGGCGACTGGCCTTGGCCGAAAATAACAAAGGATTGATTTATTCCATATCAAACTGACCTTTAAACCAACTACCTTTCATTAGTTGATTTAGGATCAAAAACATCCCGCAATCCATCACCGATAAAATTTAATGCCATCAATAAAGCCGCCAGTCCTCCGGCTGGGAAAAGGATCATCCACCAATAAATACGAACAGGATTAATCTGCGCAGCCCCTTCGGCAATCAGCGACCCCAAACTGGCGTTTGGCGGCTGTATGCCTAAACCAAGGTAACTCAAGAAAGATTCATAGAGAACAACAGCTGGCAGAGTCAATGTCAGATATACTATCACTACCCCAAAAACATTAGGCAAAATATGCCTCCAAAGAATTGGCCANGTACCAAGACCTAATGATCGAGATGCTTCAACAAATTGCTGCTCACGCAACGCCAACACTTGACCTCGAACAATCCGAGCCATCGTCAGCCACGATACAGCCCCCAAACCAGCATAAAGTAAAATATGCCTTGCAGTCTCACTACCATCACCGCCAAACATCGACTCAATCCAGCCCTGAATCAATCCCTCAAGTGTTGTGATTATGACTATAACAAAAATAATAGAGGGCAATGAATAGAGTATNTCTACAGTNCGCATCATCCAGTTGTCCCAACGCCCTCCGAGTAAACCGGCAGNAGCACCCCANAAAACCCCGATAACCAAACTCACAAGTGCACCAACCAAACCAACAAGCAACGAAATACGAGTTCCAGCAAGAACACGTCCAAATAAGTCGCGGCCATGGACATCAGTGCCAAACCAGTACTTATCACTAGGAGCATGAAACTGAGCATCGCTATGTTGATTACCTAAACCAGATACAAACGGCCAGCATATCGCGATCATAATCAAAATTATCAAAAATACAGAAGCCACCATCGCAGGAAGGTTCTCACGAAACCGCAGCCATGCTCGGCGGTTGAGTGATTCACCTGATTCTAATGATCGAGTATTATTTGATATAACTTCAGCCATAATTTACTCGCTTGTCGAGAATTCCGTAAATGACATCCACCACTAAATTTAATGTCAACAAAAGCACCGAATAAAGAATAACCAACCCAACCACCATTGTGTAGTCGCGATTAATCGAGCTATTTACCAGGAACACACCAATACCAGGAATCTGAAACAAATTTTCCACTACAAATGAACCTACCATAAGATCTGCCAATAACGGACCACTATAAGTTACTACAGGCAAAATCCCCTCNCGTAAGGCATGCCTAAACACAATCGATTTTTCNCTGACTCCCTTGGCTCTTGCAGTTGTAATGAAATCTTGCTGCATAGCTTGACTCATTCCTTCGCGAGTTAAACGTGACACTTTTCCGGCAAAGTAAGTACCAAGTGTAACCGCTGGTAAAATCACATGCCAAGGGCCTCCCCATAAACCTACTGGAAAAATAGGCCACTTAATACCGAGGAGTACAATCAGAATTGGGCCCAAAACAAAAGCCGGAATACAAACAGCCAGAATTGAAATAAAACTACCTACATGATCTTGCCATCGACCACGCTGCAAGGCTGTCCAAATCCCAATGGGAATTCCAACGCCTAGAGAAAATCCAAAAGCGACTAGGCCAAGTAATAATGAAACCGGCAAGCCTTGAGCAATTATATCATTAACTGAATGATTTCTATACTTAAGAGAAGGACCAAAATCACCTCGAATAAGNCCCCCCTCAAATCCTANACCGATAAATCGTAAGTACTGTTTCCATAGGGGATCATCGAGGTGATACTTGGCTTTTAAATTTCTCTCAATATCTGGTGAAGCAGGCGCTCGCTCTTTGTCAAANGGTCCACCCGGTGCCACCCGAACCAAGCAAAAAGCGATAAAACTAATTGCTAAAATCAAAGGCACTAACATCGCCAAGCGTTTTAAAAAATAAGCTAAGCTCACCGGAAAAAACCATGCCAATTAAAAACCGCACATGTAAAGAACTGCCAATAATTCTTAGTAATGAATCCTGTCTAAATTCACNGGGATAATAGAGACAAATTGGCACTATTACCAGTTCATTAATTATGAGCCATTATGTCCCGATACGTTAATTTATTATTTAAAATATCAGTTTTTTTACTTTTTTAGGCGAATTTTNATTGGCACAGATGCTGCAATAAGAGTGTTAGTTGGTTCAGTATAAACCGTTAACTTAACAAGAAAGGAAAATAATATGATGACTATTAATAAAAGAAATGACAGTCCGCTAAATGTATTTGAGGATGTTTTTGGTACATTTTTAAATGATTCGGTAGGTGCTTTAGCCAAAGCAACTCAAGCCGGGTCATGGAGTCCTTCCGTCGATATTGTGGAAACCACAGACAATTATACATTAACAGCAGATCTGCCTGGCCTTACAAAGGACGATATTCACCTAACAGTTGAAGAAGGTGTTCTCACACTCTCCGGTGAACGGAAAAGTGATCGTAGCGAAAGCAAGGAGTTTGGGCACCGTTANGAACGGGCATGCGGCAAGTTCAGTCGCTCNTTTCAACTCGACAGCGGGATCGACAATAAACAAATAAAAGCAGAGTTCAAAAACGGATTACTAAAAGTCGTTCTACCTAAAGTCGAGGCAAGTAAACCATTTGAGGTATCTATTGCAGAATAGTAGCTGTTGACTTTTTAGAACATAAAAAGCGGAGCATATTGCTCCGCTTTTTCTTTTAAAATTTAACTTTATTAATTATCTGAATTATCGACCTCGACCGCGACGACTGTCTCCGCCGGTTTTTGAATTTCCAGAACCTCCCTTAAATTCGGCCGCAAATTGTTCCCTAATTTTGGCCTTCTCTGCTTCACTTTTACCTCGAGTTAGCTGCTCATAAGTAGATCGCATTTCAGCTCTTTGTTCAGAACTAAAATTAGAATAGCTAGAAGAACGGCGTGAAGATTCTTCGCGCTTCTTTTTTTCTGCTTCTTCACGTTTCTTACGTTCATAAGACTCTCTCCTTGCATCAGCCGCCTTTTTAGCTGCATCAGAAGAACGAGAACTGGATGACTTTGAAGANCTACGAGGAGACTTGCTAAGCGAAGTCTTAAAGGCGTCCTCCTTAAAAGTTAGGCTTTTTAGAGAACCAAATTCTTTAACTGTCACCTTACCTGTTTTCTTGTCGATAGAAACAATCTCAATGCCCCCTTGTTTTTCTCCAGCAGCCAACTCAATATACTTGGGCGGTTCTGTTTTCTTCTTAGGATCAATCATAGCCAAAGCCACACGCTCAACACCTCNATGCTTATAAATACCAGTCAACTTAATGTCCTCGGTTTTTTCTGGANCTGGAGGTGGAGCGGGTTTCCTAGATGTCGGCTCATTACCTAGATTAAATGCATTACGCTTGTTAATTGCCAAATAAGGATTATCAGCCCCCTCAAGCTGGAAATTAATACCCAGGAAAACTACAAGGAAAACTGCTGTTAATGATACTTTGTTACCAATTTGGACCATAATTAAATTTGGATGATATAAAAAATTCCAACTAAACAACATTAATACGTGAACAACATTGGTATAGTTACGAAAATTAACTTATTTATCAAGTTTAAGTCTAGTTTGCACCTAGTGAGCTGGCCATTGTGAAAATAGGCAACAATAAGCCAAGAGCCAAGAAACCAATCCCGGCAGCAACAAGACAAAGAATCACCGGCTCTATAAGCCGCACAGCCTGATCTACCTGCTGGTTTGTACGTCGTTCTACAGAGTCGGCAATTTGCAACAGAACCTTTTGTAATTGATTTGATTCCTCAGCAACCGAAATCATAGCAATAACCTGTTCAGGAAATAAGCCTCCAGCCTTTAAGGGCTCAGTGAGTGGTTCCCCGGCTCTAACACTCTCTAGTGCCTCATTGATATTTACCGCCAAAAGCGCCGAACCAGTAGCATCTCGACTGATAGCAAGTGCCTGAAGAATTGGNACACCATTAGCTAACATCGTGCCAAGTATTCGACAAAAACGAGTAATGGAAACCATCTTCAATGCATTTCCGGCGACAGGAATCTTGAGTCGCCAACGCTCGACAGCCTGCTTGCCTGCCTGACTTTGCAAAACACTCCAGAAAGAAGCAATAAGGCCAATTATTGCTGCGATAAGAATAAGCCAGTGATTGCGAAGCATTTGACTTAGAAAAAAAACAACCTCAGTTGGCATTGGCTTATCAACATCAGCCAACATAGGCTCAAACTTCGGAACGAAAAAAAGTAACGCTCCGACCATCACAGCGCTACCCATAAACACCAACATAACGGGATACACTAACGCTCCAAGAACCTTACTGCGTAGTTCATCTAGTCGCTCAAGAAAAACGGACAAACTAGCTAAAACTTCCTCCAAGAAACTAGCTCGTTCACCAGCCTGTACCATTACCGTGTGCAGAGTTGGGAAAACATCCTCATGGCTAGCCATGGATTCGTACAAAGATTTTCCATCTGCTACCTCGTTATGAATGTCACGTAATACACCCGCAAGCCGCTTGTTGACTGTTGACTTAAAAATCGATTTTATTGCACGTAGCAAAGGCACTCCAGAACCAAGTAAATCAGAAAGCTGACCGTACATTATTCCAAGGTCACGTGAAGGTATATTTCTACGAAATGAACTCGAAACTTCATTATCATCAATATCCCAAATATCAATTGGAAACAATTCACGATCTTCTAACAATCGAGTTGCAGCAGCTTTTCCATCCGACTCAATCTGGCCNGAAATNTTGGCGCCTTTTTGATTTCTTGCCGTGTAATGAAACTTAGGCATGGCTGATTACGAGGCTGTCACACGCATAACTTCATCAGGGGTTGTAATTCCTTCCCGAACCTTAACCCAACCATCCTCGCTAAGCATACGCATNCCATTAGCACGACCAATTCGTACTAACTCGCTAGCAGCCACTCGTTCAATAATTTGCTCACCGAGTTCCTCATTCATCATTAATAGTTCATAAAGCCCTGTTCGACCTCGGTAACCACTATTACGACAAGCTCTACAACCAACACCATTATATACCTTCCCACCTTTTGGCCATTTAAGGTTTTTAGGCAGACCAGCCTTCTTTAAATTAACCTCGTTTTTACAACTAGGACAAATAACACGCACCAGCCTTTGAGCCATAACCCCACTCAGGGTGCTACTGACGAGAAAGGGCTCAACTCCCATATCGATTAATCTAGTCGCTGCAGAAGCTGCATCGTTGGTATGCAAAGTAGACAATACTAAATGCCCAGTAAGTGAAGCCTGCGTAGCCGCCTGTGCCGTTTCAAGATCCCTAATTTCCCCGATCATAACTACATCTGGATCATGACGAAGAATTGCACGAAGCCCCATTGCAAAGGACATGCCAACCTTATGATCAACTGGAATTTGGTTCACTCCATCGAGGTTATACTCCACTGGATCCTCTGTGGTGATTACTTTTTTCTCAGATCCAACTATAGCATTAAGAGCAGCATATAAAGTTGTAGTCTTACCACTTCCGGTTGGACCAGTAACTAGAAAAATGCCATGTGGCTTGGCAATAAGCGTTTTAAATTGATCAAAAGTCCCTTCATCCAGACCAAGCTCTGTCAAACTATAAAGCACGGTGGTTTTGTCGAGAATACGCATAACCACTCCTTCACCAAATATCATTGGAATTACACTCACACGAACATCTACCTGACGACTGCCAACGGAAAATTTAATTCGACCATCCTGAGGCAACCTTCTCTCGGCAATATTCATATTTGAGAGTATTTTCACACGGCTAATTATAGCCGCCTTGAAACGATTAATTTGAGGGGGCATGGCAGCCTCTTGCAAAACACCATCAATCCTGTAACGGATTGAGAGTGTCTTCTCAAATGGCTCAATATGTATATCACTAGCCCGCTCATTTATAGCTTCCAAAATAATCTCGTTAACAAGCTTGATGACACTAGCTTCTTGCGCCATCTGCAACAAATCCTGGCTATCATCTTCAGACCCAGAAAGCGCAAACTGCTCGTCATCGGCCATCTCTTCAACAGTGTCGCCTCCAACCCCATAATGATCCTTTATTATTTTATCAATTTCATCTTTTGGAGCGAGTACAGGGCTTACCTCCAAGTTTGTTAGCAATTTAATTTCATCAAATATATATAGGTCGAATGGATCACTTGTAGCTACCTTAATCTTACCATCCTTACATGAAATGGGAGCAAGATGGTTGCGATACACAAACCGAGATGGCAGGGACCTAATTGCATCATTCTCAATTTCTTCATTAGGAAGATCAACAATTTCAAAATCAAATCGTTCGGCCATTACCTCAAGAAAAGCTCGTTCGGTGATAGCGCCATTTTCAATAAGAGCTTGGTCAAGGCGCAACCCTTTTTCCTCATGCAGCCGCTGAGCTGAATCAATATCCTCAACGGACACTAATCCTTTATCGACTAAAACTTCTGCGTAGCTACTCATTGTTGTTGATTAAATAAATACTAACTTATCGACTAGTGTTGCCGCCCCGCTATTCAAAACCATTGTAAGAAAATCGCAAGCGCAGGAAACAAGTTCACTAATTTGCGATTTACAAAAACACCCCTTAGTTTAAGCTTTGTTTAGAGGCTATTTTTGGCTAAATGCCAATTTAGCTTACACTGCTCATATGGAATCCAAAACGCTTGCACTCACTTGTGCCCGCCTAGCCGACAACAAAAAAGCTGAAAATATTGCCCTTCTTGATCTCCGAGAAATTTCCTCAGTAGCTGATTACTTTGTCATTGTAACCGGATCCAATGAGCCACATCTACGTGCCATTGTTGACGAAATCACCGAAAAACTCAGAATTGATCACAATGTTCGCCCTTTCTCCACTGAGGGGGTTAGGATTTCACCTTGGATCGTTCTAGACTTTATCGATGTGCTTGTTCACGTCATGAATGATGAATTCCGTGAATTGTATAACCTTGAAAACCTTTGGGGTGATGGGAAAAAAATTGATTTCAGACCGGAGACCAAGCCGATCGAAAATTAACTCTGAAATATTGGCCTAAAAAAATTAGTGCCGAATGTGAATAACATCAGCTTGAAAAGTTCCATGACCAAAGCATTATCCGTGTCGTGTCTAATAATACTTTACTACAACTAGATCTACCCGGAATACCAAAGGTNCGAAGCGGAAAAGTACGCGAAATGTTCGATCTTGGTGATAGTCTTCTAATGGTCGCATCTGATCGTATCAGCGCATACGATGTTGTTTTGCCAAATGGCATACCTCAAAAAGGCGAAGTCTTGACAATGTTCTCTCACTTTTGGTTTGAGCGTGTGGCCGACCTAGTGCCAAACCACCTGCTAGCAAAGGCGGACGAGCCATTGCCAGAAGCAGTGCAAGCACATGCTGAACAAATTGGCCGCCGAGCAATGGTTGTTAAAAAAGCTCAACCCTTAGCGATTGAATGTGTCGTACGAGGTTACCTTGCAGGATCTGGTTGGAAAGAATATCAAAAACAAGGNACCGTATGCGGCATAGGNTTACCAGACGGACTCAACAATTCTTCGAAACTTCCTGAGCCTATCTTCACGCCTGCNACAAAGGCAGAAGAAGGACACGACGAAAACATCAGCTTTGATGAGGCTGTGAACATAGTTGGTAAAGATATTGCAGATCAAGCAAGAGATCTGAGTATAGAGTTATACAAGCGAGGTCGCGACCACGCTGCCGAAAAGGGTATAATAATCGCAGATACCAAGTTTGAATTTGGTATTTTTGAAGGCGAACTTATATTGATCGACGAAGTATTAACACCAGACTCATCTCGCTTCTGGCCNGCCGATCTTTACTCTCCAGGAAAAAGTCAGCCNAGTTTTGATAAACAGTTTGTTCGGGATTACCTAGAAACACTCGATTGGGATAAAACCCCTCCAGGACCTGAGCTTCCAGAAGATATCGTTCAGAAAACCAGTGAAAAATATATTGAGGCTTACACTCGCGTAACTGGTCTAGAGTTCTAAACAAATTACAATTGCCGGTGACACAGGCTAAATATTAATCATAGTGAAAACATTTTTCTGCTGGATTTTTATTGTAGGCTTATCACTAACGACCAAGCCGTCAGTTTTTTCAGAACCAAATTTAGATCAGGTTAAAAAGCCGTCACCAAATTCACCAGACGAGCCTTTTGCTAAAGCTATGTCCCTTGTAAAAGCGGTTGAATTTATCGACCGCGCTTCCCTTCACTGGCAGGAATCCCGTGAATGCGTAACTTGCCATACAAACGGCGCCTATCTCATGGGGAGGGCAAAACTTAAGGGAAACCCCGCTCCCCATGCAGCCGTCCGTAGTTTTTTTGAAGAATATGTTGCTGGCTGGAAAAATAAACAACCTGGGCCNCATGGGGTTGTTGCTACAGCTTCCGCCCTAGCCCTTGATGATGCAGCTAATGGTCAACTTTCCGAAACCACACGTTATGCATTTGCTGAGGCATGGAAAACTCAGCGTGAAGATGGATCTTGGGATTGGCTTAAGTGCGGTTGGGGTCCATACGAATCCGACGATCACTATGGGGTTACCCTTGCAGCCATAGCTGTAGCAAATGCACCTGAAAAATATGCAATCTCAAAGACTGCTACTTCTGGCTTTAAGAAATTACTTACTTGGTTAAGACAAAACGAACCAAAACTAGCTCATCAAAAAGGAATGATGCTATGGTTAAGTGAAGCGGTGCCGCAATCATCTTTAAAGAAAGATAAGGNGCGCTGGCAAAAAGATCTAATTGATCTACAACAGAAAGACGGAGGCTGGGCAATTGCAACTCTGGGCGATTGGAAACGCGCCGACAATACATCACAGATTCTTGACCAAAGTGATGGATACGGAACCGGGTTCGTTTTGTTNGTATTACGCAAATCTGGCATTGCTGCTAACCATCCAGCTATAAGACGTGGTATTCAATGGNTTAAATCCAATCAAAGAGAAAGTGGGCGCTGGTTCACCAGATCGACTTACAATGACAAACATCACTTTATTACCCATGCAGGTACTACTTTCGCTCTCTTGGCTCTTGCNGAATGCAATGAACTAGAAAATTAAATTTATCTCTTCGTTAGTAAATATTCGATAAGGTCGCTAAATTCACCTTTAGGGATAGAATGACCAAAACCTGTTGGCATAATCGACAAAGGCAATTTTCTTTGCAGCTTAATTTGATTTTTTTGTAGAGTTGTCTCCTTTCCATCGACCGTGGCAAAAACGATCGATTCATCAATCACTCGCCGTTTTAAACCNGTAAGAACNCTTCCATCTTCCAATTCTACTATCGAATAGTGAAATGCTATATCAATATTTCTATTTGGATCGATGATATCCTCCACTAATCGCTCCAAACCACGGTTNTTAACTCCATCGAGTTGCGGCCCTATGTCACCGCCAATGTTNCCAAATTTATGACATGCAGAACAATTTCTTGCGTAAACTTCTTTGCCTTTTTTAGCATCTCCTCCTTTTTCACGATAATCAACAATTCGATCTGCAATTCTNCGCTCCANCTCTATACTCGGCTTNGGAGTATTTTTTGTCAGCTCTACTACTTGCTCTTTTGGAAAACGATCACGAATATGAATATCTAACAATAATCCAGCAGGAGCTTGGCTATTTTGCACTGCAGTAAAAAGACGCTTAGCTCCTGATGGGGTTTGCGCAAGCACTCTAGCAAGTTTTATTTGCAACTCAGCAGGCGCTATACTAACCGCCTTCAACAATGAATCCTGAATCGGAGATAAATGACCGCCGTTGGTTGCGATGGTCAAACGCAACTGTTCCGGCTCCATGTCGTCTAACAACAATGCAGAAAGTTTAGTTAACTGTTGTTCACTACCATTAGCCAACAAGGCTTTAGCTATGAAGGAACGAGCCTTAATCGAAGCAACAGGATTATTCACAATACTCTCGGCTGAATTGAGAACATCAATCAAGTCTAAGTCATGAACCAAAAGAGCAACTGCATTCTGTCGCTTAACAATTACCGGCAGATCATTTTCTGGGATCGGCACTAAGTCAGCAGGCTTAAATCCTCCAACTGCCAACCAAGCGAAACTGCCACTGGCATCGCCGTCCACAATTTCTAATCGCACAGTCCGCCCATCAAATTCGCGTAAGTCCCATTCCATATCTACGCCGGAATCATTTTGTGGCGGTAATGTTTTCTTTAGCACACGCCCCGTAATTGAATCAATAATTTGAAAATAGTTTTTACCGCTTGGTGGATTATCTGGATGGCCACTATATCCAATGATCGTGAATGCAAATTTTGGAGGGGCATCGAATTCTAATGATCGAAACACCCCTGTTGTTTTCTCGCCATTAGGCCCAAGGCTCGAAATAATTTTACGCTTAGTAAACATTTCAAGATCAACATTGAGTCNTGCAATACCNATCCAAGCAAAGGCTNCACCTGTNTCACCNTCNACAACCTCCAAATTTACTTTTCGACCAACCTTNTCTTTCCAGCNAACTAGATGCCCAGTATCGCTACGAGGAGGATAAGCTCGGTGNAATTCNTTTCCAGTTTTGGCGTCTATCANGCGAATGAAGTTTTTGTTATGAGGAGGGNCATTGGGATNACCTCTGTGGCCACAGAGGTAAAATCGCANCTCTTTNGGCATCTCGAAAGATANGGANCGNAGAACTCCTGNAAGCGATTCCCCACCTGGAGACAGGCTGGAAATATAACTCTCATTTTNTTTNCCATCCTTAGAGTTGCGNNCCTGAGAAACCCANGGGACCCGCGNNGGATNTTNAGGATGTAGATANTTCTTCCANNTTGATGATTTNGACAAAACATTTTGTGTTTTAATAATCCAAGGCAAGTCNGATATCGGAGCACCCTTCACCTGTTCAGATCTCCANTGTAATTTAACTGANTCAGTANAANCTAAAAGTTGTATAACTAATTTTTTAGNCCAATTTTTTAGACTTTTTTCNACTNGCAGTCCCCGTTGTNAGATTCCCTCATTGATAGCAAGCAGCAGTTCAACTTGNAAATCCATATCATCTTTGTATCGTTTTTGAACGATTCTCACCAAANTATCCAACCCCTCTTTGGGANCNTTACGAGCAATATGACGAAGATTNTTAGTCATCTGGCTNTCCTCNATCTCNAAAGCNTCAATGTTTGCAAGTAGTAGTNCACTGGAGAACGAAGTATNCACNGCAAGAGCAACTTTCAGNANATGACTTAGAGCAACCTTNTCANTTTTAAGNTCTTCAAAATCAGATAANCTATCTGCAAGTCGCAGGTTATTTCTTAAAGCTATACTCAATGCNTGACGTAAGTGTTCATCTTTTTCATNNACAACTTTGAGAGCANTGAGTAACGGATGAANATTATCTACATGTGGCCTTNGAGACAAAGCGTCAGCTGAGGCNCNACGTACAAATGGNGANTCATCNNTTAAGCCATCCAAAACCATTTTACTTATTACAGGGTCCCAGTTGCCTTTTGCNCCNGCAATTCGATGCATGTGACTACGCACAAGTGGNGAATCATCAGTTGAAAAACGCAGCAAAGTCGACTGATCCANCNTAGCCANGCGATNAAGCACCCAAGCACCGTGAACCTTGAGCNCAGGAGATGCGTCATTATTGTGAATNGCCTTTTTGAGAGGTTTNCTAACAGNGANACCNATGTCATCTGCCATAAATTCTGCTGCAAGCATACGCCGNNACAAAAGAGGACTAGCCAATTCACCAATCACTACATCAAGTTCTGAANTGGGAAGGCTNACCGGCTTTGATAAGCGCTNGGAAGATGTTCCGTTATAAATTAATCGCCATATCCGCCCTTTTTCTCGATCNCGTTCAGGGTGGTCNAGTCGCACCTCGTAATGACCAATGATGCGATTGTAAAAATCAGCAATGTACAAAGCACCATCGGGACCAAACTGCAAATCCACCGGCCTAAACCATGGATCGCGGGTNCGAATCAAATCAGGCATCTCAACCCCCTTAGGGCTACTACCAAACCAATTGACCTTGTCACGATTAACCCNGCTTGTGACTACATTCCCAACAAATATATTATTCTGAAACTCTTTCGGCCAATGGTTGGATTGGTTAAAAACAATCCCGCACAAACCTGTCGAATCATGATTGTGCCTAATAACAAGCGGGGCAAAACCCATTCCATCGTGNGGTTTNCCAAAACTTGGATAATAAGCATCNCGAATTAGTTGATATATTGGAGAACTGTGGCAATCAGCAGTATAAAAATTACCATATTCATCAAGACACATTCCAAACGGGTTTACCTGCCCAAAAGTAAACTGCTCCACACTGGAACCGTCGAGTTTTACACGATAAGTGTTTCCAGAATTCATATTGATACTTGATCCATCCTTGGCGGTAACGGTGGTGTTATTGTTAAACCCGTGAGTAAGATGAAGCCAACCATCATATCCCATCGTAAACGACGAATGCATACCATGTGTATCGCGCTCATAACCTAGAGGTCCGAAGATCTTGGTACGTTTATCAGCCCGACCATCATCATCAAGATCTTGAAAATACCATATATTTGGAATACTCCACGCGATCACCCCATTCTTATAAGGATAAATACCAGTCGGAATGTTCAGTCCTTCTGCAAAAGTCGTAATTTTATCGTATCGACCATCACCAATAGTATCCTCAAAAACCTTGATTGTATCCCTTCCTTTCTGATCAAGTGAAACCGGGTAGGGATACTCTAAAGTACTTGAAACCCAAAGCCTGCCACGTTCGTCAAAGGCAAGATTCATCGGCTGACCGATATCCGGGCTGGATGCCACTAATTCCATCTGAAAACCAGCTGGAACTTTAAAAGCTTTCAAGCTTTCCTTAACCGAGAGCGGACCAGACTTACGTACTAAAGACTTAAAATCCGGGCCACCATAAGGATCTAAAGATTCTTGCCCTTGAATAAGCGCAATTCCTGAAAGCAGTAATATAAGGAAAAATTGCATTAAGGCAAAATTGTCAAGTCGGCTGCAATAAACCAAGCTTAGTTTGACTACTTTTTCAGTTTGGTTCGTGTTTCGATACTCACACTTGATAGCCGGGCCTTCGCGAGTCGCGCACGAATGCCCTCAAACTGTTGCTTGATAATAATCTCCTTTTTCGAAAGTTCAGAATCTTTGAGCTTTTTTCCTCTAAATGGTCCGTTGTGGCGGGTTAGCTTGGAATCATCAACATTATTTTTAGCCAGGAGAGAATACTGTTTATTACGNACCATAACATGGCCTCGATCCGAATGACCTGACCTCGAATACCAAATATAAATCCAGTNCTTCTTGCGNGCTCTAGAATTATTTTTAAGTACAGGAACAATACTAGAACCATCACCCGGATAATCGAATGGCAAGTTCGCTCCTGTNACTTCACANAGTGTTGGCATNAAGTCAGAAAACTCGACTAGATCATCAACAACACGACCGGGNTTCTTGATGCCAGCTGGCCAGCTGGCAATGAGTGGAACACGCATTCCNGCATCGGTCATGTTACCCTTGTCACCTGCGATCTTTGTGCCATTCCAAGAGGTTACGATAGGCTTATCCGTACCGTTATCTCCGGTAAAAATCAGAAGAGTATTTTCNCGAATACCAGACTTTTCAAGCTGTACNAAAATTTGGCCGACAAGCTTGTCAGCATAAGCCACCATATCACGAAAATGTCTCTGCGGCTCGTTACGATCACCTTTGTAAGTAGTTGACCCAAGCCGCTTAGGNTCCCAGTCAGTTGAATCCGGTGTCGGATCGAAGGGACAATGAGTAAGTATCATTGGATAATAAATTAGGAATGGATTTTCTTTATTTTTATCAATGAAGTCACAAATAAATTCGGTACAGATCTGCGGNCCATATTCCCCTTTAGTNTAGTCTTTTTCTTTGCCGTTAATCTCCAGCAAAGGGTTGACGAAGCGCCTATCAATATTCTTACCATTTTCCTTGGACCGACCAGTGCGGGTATGCTGCCAAAGACATGACTGATCAAAACCAAAATGTTGCGGAGAGTCTGTCTGGGATCCCAACTGCCACTTACCTGCAATACATGTTTTGTATCCAACAGTCTTGAGTTGATGCGCAAAAGTAGTTTGCCCGCGATCAAGAACACCAAATTCAACGTAGTTACGAACGTTGTATTGCCCTGTCATGATCTTAACACGAGACGGAGTACAAATTGGATTGGAAAAACAATTGGTAAAACGGACACCTCCGGCAGCCAGCTTATCCAGATTNGGTGAGCTGCANGACTCACTGCCGTTGGCCGACAAGGATTCATAACCCAAATCATCNGCCATAATNANTATTATATTAGGCTTCTCTGAAGCCAATNTTAAGTAATCCAATGAACTNATTAATACAAAAATAAAACTAACAAGATATCTCATAATNAACGGCAAACAATTTACAAAATGATATATTCACTCACAACACTAGTCTAGGGCCTGAGCTAATTTTCGAATCTGATTAACCTCGGGCTCCTTCGTATCAAGAGCAAACCAACGCCGCGAACCATTGCCCAGTGACCGTACAGAGAACTTTATAACTCCTTGATGATTTTCTGGTATAGTTTTTAGTGAAACAAAAAAGAAACCACCTGAATCCACCCCTGATTCCCAAGTAGGAATATACATCATCTCAACGGTTCCATCCTTTGAAACCCAATAGGACAACTTTTTGGTCACATCAAATTCAATTTTTCCTTCATCCTGAACAGAAAGCAAAAAGCCTCTTGTTTCAGGCTCAGTTTGCCATCCCAACCCCCCTGTAAAAACATAGATATAATTCGNAGCATTTTGACCTAGAACAATCGGAATATCCCACTTTAATTCCATATNATTTTTTTGCTGCCTTATAAAACTACGGNGGACGAAATCACCTGCAAAGTTATGCCACTCAGTTTCTTCGTGAGTATCTGATTTTATGTTAGCAACAGAAACTTGGGAGGATTTTACCAATTGACGAAGCTTTTTTATTAGATATTTCTCATTATTAGAACGCGAACCAGCCACCCAATTAGATAATCTCTTTAGAGCTAATACCTCACCACTGGGTGATTTATGAAAAGGNGCCGGTTTCTGANCTNGNTTAGATCGAAACTCTAAGCCAACCATTTCCTTAACAGCATTAACCAACTTGTCCTCAACCGATGGATCGTAACGCCCCGGCTGTTCATAGTACACTTGAGAAAAATCTGCCTCGTAACCACCTTCAGATAATATACGTCGCGAAGGAATGTACCCCGGCATGTCGTTGGCCCAACCGTTAATCCAAAGACGCGACCAATCAAGCTCACGCTTAAGGCGAACGGAATAATCAACCACAACCTCTCCGGCTAAAAATACTACAGCCAATTCTCCGCCAAATTTCCAGACTGACAAAGGATAATCAACTTCATCAGAAATTTCACCGGCCGCATCTAGTCTCGCTAACATAGCCTTGGCTAATTGATGATTAAATCCACCTGACTTTAGCTGCTCTTCCCAATAATCCCTAGGCTTGGGCTTGATAAGCGGCAAAGAAATACGGCGTGTGATTACACTAGGCACCTGGTTAAGCTTGATGGTTTTCTTGAAAAACAAACGCTTAGCCTCCTTAGCGATGGCCTTTCCATGATTCTCGGCATGCTCAAGGCTCCCACTTGGCTGCGGTCCAATATCTGCACCACATCCAATAGTCATCAACGAAACCGCTTTACCAAATTCATTCTCAATCCAAGTATTAGCATATCCAGCCCAGTCACCTCCAATACGATTTCGTGATCCAACTGTCGTGCAATGACAGGCATAGTTAGCCCAAACTGCTCGTACATATCCCTTTGAATCCTTCGCAAACAATACCGGCAAGCTATGATCAACAGGTGCATTTCTTTGAAAACCAAACCCTGTCCAATTACCACTAGTAATTACTCTACGATTGCCCCCAAAAGTAGCACGGCCGAGCGCCCACTCAAGCGACATAGGCTCACGTTTAGCTAAAGCAGCAACAACAGCCTGTTCCATTTTCTCTATTACAAATCTGGTATAACTCTCGACTCGCTTGTCCTGCTCCTTCGTAGTCCTGCCTTTCCATACAATTGGCGCATATCCGACCAATGTGGGGGCATTGTGAGTATGAGTAGCGGCAATTACCAATTGATCAGCATTCAAACCATACTTAGACAGACGGTTGGCCAGACGATCTGTAACCAACTGACTTACTCCACAATTATCCAAAGCAACAATAGCCACCGGATTACTGTCTCCGATCACCAGTGCACGGGCCCAGAGCAAAGTATCAACACCTTCATGCTCCGTAGTTCGCCCTCCATAGCCGGCAAGTAAAACCGGCATAGAAGGAGTCACATCAACTTTTGAAACACCTACAGAAACAGTTGAGACTCCTTTAACAGTATTAAGAAAAACAAGACCAATAAACAGCTGGAGCACAATCTTGTAATGGAGTAAATTCATTTCACCAAGAATCCTGCGCTCAATAATTTTTTATCGCAAGATCACTTTATTATTACTTTTATTAATTCTGCTGGCCAATAAGTGTACCTTCATAAAAACTGTCGGCCGTTAAGTTAATTATATAGACTTGAAAATTATTCAAATAACTCCCGGAGCGGGAGGCATGTATTGCGGAAATTGTTTCCGAGACAATGCTTTGGTAACTGAGTTTAGGCGCATGGGCCACGATGCTCTTATGGTTCCTCTATATCTCCCTCTAACACTTGACGAAGAAGACCAATCTAAAGGAACTCCAATCTTTTTTGGCGGCTTAAATGTTTATCTTTCACAAAAATTTAAATTATTTCGTAAAGCTCCAAACTGGTTACGTAATATAT
This sequence comes from Verrucomicrobiales bacterium, assembly GCA_002708005.1. Classification (GTDB taxonomy): domain Bacteria; phylum Verrucomicrobiota; class Verrucomicrobiia; order Limisphaerales; family UBA1096; genus UBA1096. The sequence continues at coordinate 27,052 of PAOJ01000001.1, forward strand.
TTAATGCCAACATTATTGTACGTAGCATTGGCAAAATAGCTGGAAAGACCCGTGGAAAAGATGTGGGCGCGTTAACACTGTCAATGATTCGCGGAGAGGAAGGCAACCAATTAAAGGAACTAGAAGAACTAATTACCTGGATCAAAGAAGGCGACAAACCTGACATAATTTGTCTTTCAAACGCTCTACTAATCGGGATGTCTAGAAGACTTCGCGAGGCACTTAGTATTCCGGTCATTTGCCTACTCGAAGGTGAGGATACATTTCTAGATTCACTTCCAAGCCCAGAACGAGAGAAGTCGTGGGCAGAAATTCAACGAAGGGTTGTCGATGTGTCTCTATTTATCGCACCATCTCGCTACTATTCTAATGTTATGGCTGAGCGAGTCGCAATTCCTAGTGAGCAATTAGTCCAAATCTACAATGGCATCAATCTTGAAGGTTATAATACCAGCCCTTTGCCTGACGCACCTCCTGTTCTTGGATACTTCGCTCGTCTTTGCCCTGAGAAGGGCCTCGACAGCTTGATTGATGCTTATATTATAGTTCGAAATTCTGGACGCGTTCCTAATCTAAAACTAGCTATCGGTGGGGGTTACCAGCCTATGGACAAAGCATTTGTTGAGGAGCAAAAAAATAAACTTCAAAAGGCTAAACTTTTGGATGAAGTTAAATTTGAAGTTAATATTGATCGTGAAAGAAAACTTGAGTTTTACAGCCAACTTACAGTTTTAAGCGTACCAGCATTATATGGAGAGGCTTTTGGTCTTTATGTTGTTGAAGCTATGGCCAGCGGCGTGCCAATTGTTGCTCTTAATGATGCAAGTTTTCCTGAAATGGTCGAAGAAACTGGGGCTGGACTAATTTGCAAAAAGAATAGTAAGGAAAATTTAGCAAATACTATTGAACAACTGCTACTAAATCCGGAACAGCTGATAAAACATTCCAAAGCAGGGCGCACCGCTGCTGCTAATACTTTCAATATTCAAAAGATGGCTAGTTCTTACATAAAACAATTCACCAATCTGGTCTAAGTGTTTACAGCTTTCCGCTTCACAGCGACAGCGCTACAATTGGGTCCCGTGAAAAGGCCCCTCTCTCAATCGATCGCATTATTTGTCGCCTTTGCTGCCGCAATTCTTAATGGTTGNAAGCCAAGTACTTTGGAGAATTCTTCCATGCTCAACGAAACTAAGCCTGCTCNCCAAGAAACCAATGTCGTGAATGAACTTGATCCACAAATACAAGCGAAGACCAAAGAACACAAATACACTAATCGCCTAGCCAACGAGCCATCCCCTTACTTAGAACAACACAAACACAACCCAGTAGACTGGTATCCGTGGGGAGAAGAAGCATTTAAAAAAGCTAAAGATGAGGACAANCCCATNNTGTTAAGTATTGGCTATTCAACCTGNCACTGGTGCCATGTTATGGAACGAGAATCTTTTGAAGATGAGACCACTGCAAAGGTAATGAACGAAAACTTTGTTTGCATAAAGCTGGACCGTGAGGAACGGCCTGATGTCGATAAAATTTATATGACATTTGTGCAAGCAACCACTGGCGGCGGCGGTTGGCCACTAAATGTCTGGCTTACACCAGAACTNAAACCNTTTTACGGNGGTACATATTATCCNCCTGTAGCCAAGTTTGGCCGAGCCAGTTTCACAGATGTACTGACNCAACTGGCAGACGCATGGAAAAACCAACGCAAGGATATTGTCGATTCAGCTAATGATATAAGTCAAAAAATTGCNGAAAGCATTTCACTNAAAGCCAAAGAAAACATCAAACTAAATCCTATATGGCTAGATCAAGCAGTAGAGAAATTTAAATCCGAATACGATCCACGTTACGGCGGCTTTGGAACAGCACCAAAATTCCCTCGCCCTAGCCAACCACTTATGCTCCTACGTCAGGCCTACCGCATTGGTGACCANGATGCTATTAATATGGTTTTAAACACCTGTGATAAAATGGCGGCAGGGGGTATGTATGACCAGATCGGCGGAGGATTTGCTCGTTACTCTGTAGATGAAAAATGGCTGGTACCGCACTTTGAAAAGATGCTGTACGACAATGCTCAGTTATTACATCTCTACCTCGATGCTTACCTCATTAGCAGTGACAAAAAATACGCTNCCATCGCGCACGACATTCTTCGCTATATCCTTCGCGACATGCGTCANNAGGNTGGGGGATTTTATTCTGCAGAAGACGCCGATAGCGANGGTAAGGAAGGCAAATTTTACTGCTGGACTGAAACTGAACTTAAAACACTTCTAAGTGAATCTGAATTCACTTTAACCAAACGATATTTTGGCATAACAGCAAACGGTAACTTTGAAGATCACAGTGACCCAGACCCGCTCAAAAACCAAAACGTGCTAAGCATTGTGGATGCTAATTTAACGGAAGATGATTTAAAAACACTTAATTCTGCTAAACAGAAAATATTTAAAGAAAGAACAAAGCGTGTAAGGCCACATCTAGATGACAAAATTCTTTCCTCATGGAACGGCTTAATGCTTGGAGCAATTTCTCGTGCATCGGTTATACTCAATGAAAACAAATATCTTGAAGCCGCCGAAGCCAACCTTAGTTTTCTGCAAACGAAACTTTGGGATTCTAAATCAAAAACTCTTTATCATCGTTGGCGTAATGGAGAACGTGACAATGTTCAATTACTCGACGCCTATGCTTTTTTGATTGATGGTGTATTGCATCTTTACGAGGTAACGCTTGACCCAAAACATCTTCAATTCGCCATCGATCTGACAGATGGAATGAAAACCCGATTCTATGATGAATCCAACGGCGGCTTTTGGCAAAGCACCGATACTCCACATCTTATTCTTCAAGTAAAGGAGGACTATGATGGCGCGATTCCTTCAGGCAACTCAGTAGCCGCATTGGGATTACTAAGACTCGGCAAAATTACGGGCAATAATGAGTATATAAAAATGGCTGAAAAGACACTGACTCTGTTTAGCGACAATTTAAACAATAACCCGCAAACAGTACCTTACCTACTTCAGGCACTTGACTATATTATTCATGAACCCAGAAGAGCTGTCATTACGGGGGACCCAGAATCATCTGGAGCACAAGATTTGATTACTGCTGCCCACTCAATTTATCAACCAAACAAGGTTATACTTGGAGTAGCAGGCCCTGTTGAAGATTTTGCCAAGAAATTACCAGTTGGAAAACAATCCGAAGTGTATCTATGCACTGGCAGTGCTTGCCAAGAACCGACAGTTAATAGTAAAAAACTTAAAGAAATGTTAGCTGCAAAAACACTCCCTTAACAGTGCGGTGCATTGTCACAGCAGGGCCAACATATGAGCCTATCGATCAAGTTCGACGACTGACAAATCACTCCACCGGCAGTCTCGGTACTGGTCTAGCCAAACGATTAGCCTCCGATGGCCACGAAGTAATTCTACTTCGCGGCATAATGGCTACTTNCACCGAAGNAATAGAAAGCTTGGACACTAGAATATTTACNACTACAGACGACTTAGCAGAAAAACTTNAAAAATTAGCTGAAGAATTCCCTGATACATTTGCTGTCTTCCATGCAGCTGCAGTAAGTGATTTTTGTGCCAGATCAGTATTTCAGAGAAAATCAGATGACAAATTAATCCCNCTTAAAAACGGCAAATTAAGTACTCGNGNCGGAAAGCTACTACTGGAGCTCTGCCCTACACAAAAAATTATCTCGCAACTTCGATCATGGTATAAAAAAGCTCAAATATTTGGCTGGAAATACGAAGTTGATGGAAATCGCTTAACAACTTTTGACAAAGCTNAAAAACAAATCGAAGAAAATAAAACAAATGCCTGTATTATAAATGGCTCCGCCTACGGTAACGGATTTGGATTGTTAAAAAAAGGAAGCGAAACTTTAAATCATCTGGATAACACCAAAATGCTTTATGATACTTTAGCTAGCCTAATTAAGAGCACCTAACGCTGCGACACCTCCTGCAAAGCCTCCATTAATCGCTGAAATTCACCACTAGAGAAATAATATATTATAGTCAAAACACCAAATACGAAGCTAAGGATACACATTTGTTTTGCCCGTGAAGAAGCTATGTTAGCGCCATCATAATCACCTTGCTGAGTCTTAGAGTTCGCTTGTGCNGCAAACAATATTCCAGCTATTCCAAAAGGCAAACAACAGAAGATGGTACAAAGAATAGCTGGGACGAGATAGTTAATATGAATAACCCCACCACTTTGACCCTCCTGCCGCCCCTGATCCTTTGATAAGTCTGCTGCAAATTCAGACGAATCACGTAAACGCACCCATTGTTTTTCCCCAATTTCACAAACAAGTGTATTTGAGTCAGCTCGGCCCTCTGTAATCCATTCGCGAACCTCTTCCAGTTCAACCGGGCTGTATTCTTGCAAATCTGAACCAATAATTTTATACGGCATTCGAATTTCTATACATAAAGGGCTTTTCGTAAATCGGCGACTAAATAAGTTATGTGTGGATAGCGATTGTTCACCTCAAACTCAATACATTTTAGGATGATCTTCTCCACATTAATAGGAATGGATGGGTTTAAATCACGTGGATTGGCAAAAAACTGAGAACGATCCTTCTGCTGCATAAGCACCTCTTTACTGGTATTACCATTGAATGGCTTTTGNCCTGTCAAGGTTTCGTACATTGTAACACCAAATGCAAAAATATCCGCACGTTGATCGATCTCTCTTCCCCTTAACTGTTCAGGCGCCATGTACACTGGAGTACCCGGGTTATCTGGCATCTTAGTAGGAATCTCAGGCACCGGTCTGGATAAATCAAAGTCACACAACCGAACATTGCCGTTTCGACTTACCAAAATATTCTCCGGTTTGAAGTCATAATGTAAATATCCACAATCGTGNACATGCTCGAGCGCCTCGGCAGCATCAATTAGAATNTTTCCAACATACTTCTCAAGCACTGGGTCTGCACGAGAGATAAGAATTTTTAGGTTNGGAAACTCACAATATTCCATTGTGAGATATAGATCTCCCTTGATTTTNCCATGACCTAAATATTCTACAATATAGGGATGCTTACAGACCTTTTCCAAAATTTCGCAACCTGAAACAAAACGCTTCTTTGCCTTTGAGTCCTTTCGGAGCTCAGCATGAAGCCTACGAACGGCAACTGGATGTTTATCAGGGTCGATAGCCAACCAAATATCTGCCATACCTCCACTGTTTACGACTTCTTGAAGGTCATAGTCACCAAAATGACCTGACTCACCTCGTTCCGGATTTTTGCCCCCNATAATATCGAACAACCCCATCAAATAAAATCTTCCAGTAAAGTTAGGCGTTTTTAGATTTTGTGAAATGAACAATAATCACTAAAGTAATGAAAATGCCGACAGCAATAACNCCATTCCACTGAATCTTGCTCCAAATTGACCAGCCAGCCCCAATAGTTGCAGCGGTAAGTGCAACTAACATAGCAATATTCAACAAAATACGTTTGTTTCCCTTTGGAATAGCCTCTCCCATTAAACTCTTGCTATTAATCATAAGGAAAAACGTGATGTAAGCAATTGGCAATAANACCATTCCGAATACACTGGTAGGCACTGCTAACCAAAATTTTGCATCCGCATTGCTCCATAAAAAGAGAAAACCCAAAGCCCCTGTAATTCCAGGAAGAATCGATCCAATCTTGTGTTTCATTCCACCTATTTCCGCCCCGAACATTTCAGTAGTTACGAAACCATTNATCAACATCAGGATAATAATAGTAGAAATAGCCATACCAAGAACGCCCACTCCAAAAATCGCCTGAGTAAGGTTCTTATTGCCTGTTAGACTTTCAAGCGATCCCGCCAACTGAAAAGAATCCCGACTCACAAGCATTGCAGCAATCTCTCTATCCACTTTGTTAGGGTCTGTTCCTTCTACATTCTTAGCTTTGAATGCAGCTATATTTTTATTAAANGCACCTTCTAATTTTTTTGTCAGTGCAGTTGCTTTTGAGGAATCTAATAATCCTTCATCATACTTGCCGTGAAACTGGCTAGCAGAAGCAATTACCACACAAGTTGTTGCGAGGAAAAACGGTAAAAATAATCCAATAGACAAATCAAAAGTTGCCAAACCACGGTGTTCCTTACCCCANCNTTTTCTAAGCATAGAATAGGGCAGTAAGAACGTCATGTTGATACCTACTGCCGTTGCCGCAGCTGTAACCATCCTATCTCTTTGAGAATCAAGAATAATTTCTCTCCAATATTCTTGATTGCTCGATTCAGAAATGATCTCTGTAAACTTTGAAGCTGGCTCNGAAAGCAAACTAAAGTTCGGAATAAACCCAGCAAATATAGCACCCCAATCCAAATTTCCCGCCATCACAACAACAACACCAAAGAAACTCAGCACTACAATAGCTACCATTACTTTTAAAATAGTCTCAAAGANTTTGATTCCTTTGCTGCCACTTTCGTAAGACCACACTACAACAGAACCAACNAAAAACAAAAGAAGCGCGCACCAATAATCACCGCTATCTCCATTGAGAATACCAAAGTTCTGTTGAAGCGCAGCGGTGCCCAACGAAAATTGCGGCATTGCCCAAACTAGATTGGCAAGCATAGCAGCAACAAGCCAGCCCCAGCCCAGCACTGGATTGATATGTTTGTTTATAGCCACAAAGGGCTTCTCTCCAGTTGAAAGTGTCACGTAACCAATGACTGAAAGCATAAGCACGCCAAATANCATCATAAGAGGCTGAAGCCAGAGTAGTTCATACCCACCAATAACTCCAAGATACAGACTCCCTGCTAACGAGCCACCGCCCAGTGTGATCGCGCCCTGTAACCAACCTGGNCCGGAAAGTTTGGCAAATGTACNCCATCTCGAAAGGAGCGGTTTTTGGTTCACCTCCGCGAGGAGCTTCTTCTCTNTTGNGAGATTTTCGTTGNAATCGCTCATAAAATCGGTTGCTTTATNAATCTGACNAGTCAATTGACCAGCCATAGAACGGGCGAATATTGATTAAAGAAGCGNAGGAAACAAAGGTAATTCTCCATTGATCCAACCTTATATTTAATATTTTCGATTTGTTTATTCGGATTTAAGCTGAAAGTCGNTCCGACATAAGAATTTACAANCCAATAAGATGAAAACTATCCATCTCNAANTAATCGCAATTATAATAGCATTGCTTTTTAGAAATACCGGATTTTCCGAAAACAAATTTCAATCAANTGTTTTTATNATGGTAGTTTCTCACTTTGACAGACCTTGGACAATGAATACCGATGATTTGGCAGCACTGCGTTCTCTGACAAAAAATCATCCCAAAATGCGATGGACTCATTTATATAATCCTGTCGCATACACTACACCCACGCCTTTGCTAGTAGAGATGGAAAAATATGTTAANGAATCAAGAGATATTCATTCAGCTGAAATCGGAGTTCATCTGCATATGTACAGAACTTTCGTTGAAAGTGCGGGAGTAAAATACCGCATTCGACCTAGTGTATCAGCCGAACATGCGAAGGGAAGTTTTGATAAATCAGGATATAGCGTTCCCATGACAGCCTATTCTGGTAATGAAATATCATTGATGCTTGATTTCACGTTATCAAAATTCAAGACAAAGGGACTTGGTATTCCAAAGACTTTCTGTGCTGGCTTCTATACAACCAGTCAAGAACTGCAAAAAAGAATNACAGAAAAAGGCTTTTATGCCAGTGCAGCGGCATTCCCCCCTGGAATTGAAATTGGAGCTAAGTATGCACCTTCATGGCATGAATTGTCTGGCTGGAATGATAGTATCACAATTCGTTCAGGGCCTTACCGAATCTCAAAAAAAACTATTTTACCAACAGGAACTGCCCCTTACCTAAAAGCATTGGATAATAAACCGTTAGTTGAAATCCCACAAAACAGCAAAATCGACTGGATGGTCTCCGCCAAAGATATGAAGCAGATCATTGACATACATACCAAACAGTCATTGAAAGGCCGGCCAAGTGCTGTCTGCCTAGCTATCCATGAAAGCAGTGCACATGAACATTTTAATAAATACAATGAAGTTCTTAGCTATGTTGATAATTTGATAAAAGGAGAATACAAAGTGAAAGTTCGCTATGCCACAGTAAACACCGTAAGAGATAAATTTCTTGAATATTGGAAAAAAAACGACTGATACGGCAATGATTNCACTTATAGGAGCTAGAAAATACTTGCCCGAAGAGAGCTGGAGCTGGAGCATTTGAACGAACTACACGTGGATATGAATTTGTNTCTTTCAAAGAATTATTNCTGCTTATCAAAGTTCTTAACTTTGGCAATATTGCTATCTATTAGTTTAGCAAAANCTAATTCCAGAGAGATAAATTTCAATCAAGATATTCGCCCAATCCTTTCCGAACAATGTTTTCAATGCCACGGACCAGATGCAGCCACACGAAAGGCAGGCCTTCGTCTCGATACTCGTGATGGAGCGACTCACCATAACAACGGTATTGCCGCAATTGATTCAACCAATTTAGCAAANAGTGAATTCCTAATACGAATCACATCAACAGATCCGGACTTAAAAATGCCTCCATCCGAATCGAAAAAAAAACTGTCGCAAGAGCAAATACAACTTCTACAACAGTGGATTACCGAAGGGGCAGAATACGAACAACATTGGGCTTTTAAAAAACCAGTTCGCGCCCCTTTACCGGCTTTATCAGCGAAGTATAGAAATTGGGCGCATAATACCGTTGATTATTTTATAGCAGAAAAACAAATTGAAGCTGACTTAACTCCATCGCCTGAATCGGATCGAGCTACACTAATCCGCCGAGTGAGTCTCGATTTAACAGGAATTCCTCCAACACCCAAACAACTTGAATCATTTATCTCCGATACAGACCCTCAAGCCTATGAACGTACAGTAGCCCGACTACTGGAATCTCCTCACTATGGTGAACGCTGGGGACGCCATTGGTTAGATGCGGCACGATACGCTGACTCAGACGGGTATAGCCATGACGCCGCAAGATCGATGTGGCCATACCGGGACTGGGTAATTGAAGCATTTAATAATGATTTACCCTTCAATCACTTCATAATCCAGCAACTAGCAGGAGACATGTTGCAAAACGCCACACTGTCCCAGCGAGTTGCCACCGGTTTTCATCGTAACACCCAAATCAACACTGAAGGGGGAGTCGATCGGGAACAATTTCGTATAGACTCAATATACGATAGAATAGCAACTACTGGGGAAGTAATGTTCGGATTAACATTCGGGTGCGCACAATGTCATGATCATAAATATGATCCAATATCTCAAGTTGAGTATTATAGACTATTTGCTTTTTTCAATAATGCAGATGAACCACGTATTGAAGCGCCAACTAATGAAATATTATTCCAACGAGAAAATATAAAAATAAAAATAAAAACACTCGAATCTAAGTTAAGAGAACTTAATAAAAACAATCAACGTAAATCACTTGAAGCTGAAATAGCTAATTTAAAAAACACACAACCTAAGGCGCCTACCACATTGGTTATGGCCAAACGAAAACAGCCACGAATCACTCGCAGGTTTATTCAAGGGGATTTCACAATGCCAGCAGAAGAAGTTCAACCAGGAACTCCTGCCATTCTACATGCGCTTTCTAACCAGAGAAAAGACCGACTTGGATTTGCACAATGGGTGGCCAATCAAAATAATCCACTCCTCGCTAGGGTGGCAGTAAATCGCATGTGGCAACACTTGTTTGGAAAAGGCATTGTCCAGACTGAAAACGACTTTGGTTCGCAGGGCATACCACCAACTCATCCGAAACTTCTCGATTGGCTAAGTGTGGAATTTATGGAAAACGGTTGGAGTCAAAAAAATATACTCCGACTTCTAGTCAACTCAGCAACCTATAAACAGGCTTCTTTCAGAAAGAAAAAAATCGAACAGGACCCAACAAATAAGTGGCTAGCGCGACAGTCTAGACTTCGCCTAGATGCAGAACTAGTTCGGGACGTAGCCCTCAATGCAAGCGGCCTTCTCAGCCCTAAAATGGGAGGGCCTGGCGTTTTCCCTCCACAACCGGACGGCTGCATGGATCTTGGGCAACATCGAAAAACATGGTCATCCAGCAAAGGAGAAGACCGTTATCGGCGCGCAGTTTACACTTACCGATGGCGAAATACTCCACACCCTGCACTAAAAGTATTTGATGCTCCTGATGGATTATCAGCATGCACTCGTCGCATTCGATCCAACACTCCGCTTCAGGCGCTAACTATGATGAATGATCCTGCATTCATCGAACTAGCCATACTCCTGTCTAAACGCCTAATTGCTGAAGCATCCACTACTACAGAACGTATTTGTCTCGGATTTCAACTTTGTCTTAACCGCAACCCTAATTCTGAAGAATTGCATTTACTTACCGAATTAGTAGAACAGCAATCAAAGGAATTTACTAAAAATGTTAATGAATCTAAAGCTCTAGTCGAACTAGCTACTGCTATTAATAAAAATTCGAAGAGTATAGAAAATAATGCAGAGTTTTCAGCATGGACAATGGCAGCTCGGGTTTTACTTAACCTTGATGAGACAATTACAAGGGAATAATGAATTTACAACAATCAACAAGACGTCATTTTTTTAGCCGATGCTCAATCGGGTTAGGCTCTATTGCTTTAAGCACTCTGATTAACAAGGATAATGCAAAAGCCGAAGCTCCTAATCCATTCTTACCCAATAAACCTCATTTTTTGCCTAAAGCAAAAAACGTCATCTATATGTTTATGGGTGGCGGACCATCGCAGTTTGAGTTGTTTGACTGGAAGCCAGAACTGGCTAAACGGCACGGAGAAAACATTCCAGACGAGTTTGTTAAAGGCAAACGGTTTGCCTTTATGAATAGTAGTTTTAAGCAAAACAATAAACTGCTCGGGCCAATAAAAAAATTTAATCAACACGGCCAAAGTGGCATGTGGTTCAGCCATAATATTCCAAATATTGCTAAAATCGCAGACGAAATCACTATGTTTCGAACCTGCAAAACAAATCTATTTAACCATGCTCCCGCAAAATTATTCATGAACACTGGTACCGGCATTTTTGGCAGGCCAAGTATGGGATCATGGATAACATATGGAATCGGTAGCGAATCACAAAGCCTACCAGGATTTGTCGTATTACACTCAGGCCCTCGCGGACCTCGTGGAGGTGCTGCCAACTGGGCAAGTGGTTTTTTGCCGACTACATATCAAGGTGTTCCATTGCGTGGTTCAGGCGATCCTATCCTTAATCTAGCAAACCCTGTCGGAGTTAATCGAAAGCGGCAACGTGACTCGATTGACGTTATTAACAAATTGAATCTGAAACGTCTTCTGGCTACCGGAGATCCAGAAATAAATACTCGAATCGCATCGTATGAAATGGCATATCGAATGCAATCAAGCGCACCAGAGTTGATGGATATATCAAGGGAATCAAAAGCTACACTTGATCTATATGGCGTAAAGCCAGGAAAACCTAGTTTCGCTAATAATTGTTTATTGGCTAGGCGATTAGTCCAGCGAGGCACCCGCTTCGTGCAACTATATCACACCAACTGGGATAGCCATGGTGGCCCAGGAGAAACACTTACTAAAGACTTTGATAAAGTCACACATGATGTCGACCAAGCCAGCGCAGCATTGATCAAAGATCTAAAAGCTCATGGTATGCTTGAAGACACATTAGTTATTTGGGGGGGCGAATTTGGTCGAACTCCGATGAGTGAAGCTCGCCAAACTAAAGGCCGTAATCACCACATTGATGCCTTCACCATGTGGATGGCTGGAGGCGGCATAAAACCTGGCAATATTGTTGGAACAACAGATGATTTTGGCTTTGGAGCCATTGATCAAGAATGCCATGTTCATGATCTTCACGCCACGGTCCTACATCTACTGGGCCTTGACCACAAACAACTTACCTTCCGCTTCCAAGGTCGCGACTTTCGCCTTACCGACGTCCATGGAAACGTTATACAAAACGCTCTCTTATAATTTTTCAGAGGAAAAATTATACCTTATTAAAGCGTTTTTAGTTTTGGAAGATCCTGAGAATCAACAAGGCCAACCGGTTCGCGCTTAGCATTAATTACAACAATGTCGTCAATACTACGTTGATTAAAAATTTGGATAACCTCTGCAGCTAGAGCTTCTTCTCGAATGCTGGTTGGCTTACGAGTCATTACCTTAGACAAAGTCTGATCTAGAACAGAGTTGTCCTTTGCCAAGTGGCGACGAAGATCTCCATCTGTGAAAACTCCGGTAAGTTTTCCGCTTTTATTAACAATGCTTATACTCCCGGACTTGGCTTTGCCCATAACCATCAAAGCTTCACGCACCGATTGAGTCTGCAGTGCAATAGGATTGCGAGAACCGCTTCGCATAATATCAGATACCTTAAGTAATAAGGCTCGGCCAATTGATCCATTTGGGTGAAGCTTTGCAAAATCTGATTTTTTGAAACCTCGAGCATCCAGAACCGCCATTGCTAATGCATCACCCATTACTAAAGATGCTGTAGCGCTTGCTGTTGGNGCCATATTAAACGGACAAGCTTCCTTGGACACTTTGACATTAAGAACAACTTCAGAGGACTTACCAAGAGTCGATTTGGCACTACTAGTAATCGCGACAACCTTAACGGTAAAACGCTTCATCGCTGGCAGCAAATTAATTAGCTCATCGGTCTCTCCAGAGTAACTTAATGCTAGCACTACATCTCCATCATTGAGAATCCCGAGGTCACCGTGCAACGCATCAACACTATCCAATAAAACAGCTGGAGCTCCTGTACTTGTAAAAGTTGCTGCAATTTTTCTGCCAATGTTTCCAGANTTCCCCACTCCCACAACAACCAGCTTTCGTCGCTTACTTAAAGCATCCACGATCAAATCAACCGCTTGATCAAAAGAACGATTTAGCCTNCCTCGCACCGATCTTACAGCAGCAAGCTCAACGTCAAAAACTTCTCTAGCGCGCTTAAGGTAAGACATGCNTTAACCTGCGTTAGGATAAGATCCAAGTATCTTTACAAACCGAGACATATGATCAAGTTCTGCGATTGCATTAGCCACTTTCTTATCCTCAAAATGACCATCACAATCGATAAAGAATAAATATTCCCAAGCTTTTCGCTTACTGGGACGGGACTCAATCTTAGTCATNTTTAACTTATACTTTCNAAACGGCTCCATGACCTGATGTAGTGCCCCAACTTTATCCTCTATTCCAATAACCAGACTCGTTCGATCATTCCTCGTGGAAGGGCTGCATTTGCGGCCTAATACAAAAAAACGCGTAGCATTAGATGCATTATCTTGAATGTTATGATCTACAATCTGAAGATCATACCGTTGTGCCGCAAGCGATCCAGCAATAGCAGCCGAAGACTTTTCAGAAGCAGCCATCTCAGCTGCTCGGGTAGTAGATGACGCTTCAATGATTTCCACTGATGGCATATTCTGCTGCAACCAAACTCTACACTGCGCAAGTGCCTGCGGATGAGAATATAACTTGCGAATCTTAGTACGACGATTATTACGAACTAAACAGTGCTGAATAGGCATAACAATTTGCGCGACAATTTTCAGCGAACTTTCAACAAATAAATCTAGCGTATGAGTTACAACGCCTTCAGTTGAATTTTCAATTGGAACCACACCGTAGTCAGCTCGATCCTTTTCAACCTCAGAAAAAACGTCTTTAATAGTTTTTTGTGGAGAATACAAAAGGCTTTGTCCAAATTTTCGAATAGCAGCCTGATGTGTATAAGTCGCCTCAGGNCCNAGATAAGCAATGTTAAGCGATTTNTCTAAGGACAAAGAACACGACATAATCTCGCGATAAATCGCTTGCATTGCTTCATCTGGAACTGGTCCTTGGTTAAGTTTNNCCAAACGTTCNAAAATCAACCGCTCGCGATGAGGCGCATAAATTTCCTCACCTGCCTTAAGNTTGATCGCACCAATAGCTAAAGCGTGTTCTGTTCGCTCATTGAGCAATTCCACTAGTTTTTTGTCGATAGCGTCAATGCCTTTACGATGTTTTTCAAGGCTCATAACTTATTCATCATCCTCTTCATCATCATCCTCTTCATCATCATCCTCTTCATCATCATCCTCTTCATCATCAGCCTCTTCATCATCAGCCTCTTCATCATCAGCCTCTTCATCATCAGCCTCGCTATCAAAGTTGAGCTGGCTTTGATCCTCGTCTTCCGTATTGGATGCAGTAGTAAGTTCCACCTCTATGCGACGTAGTTCATCTGCAGCAGGNAGTTCATCAAGGTTTTTTAATCCGAAATTTTCCAAGAAAAACTGGGTAGTACCATATATCTTTGGACGCCCTGGAGCATCNGCCTCACCTTTGATTTCAATTAGCTCTCGTTCAGTTAGAGTAGCAACAACCCCATCCACAGCTACCCCACGAATCTGCTCTATCTCCGCTCGGGTAATTGGCTGGCGATAGGCAATAATGGCCAAAGTCTCTAAAGCAGGTTGCGACAATTTGGGAGGTCTAGGCTTAGCNCCCACAAGAACCTGCAGCCAAGGCGCNTAATCAGGCTTGGTTACAAACTGCCAGTTACCTCCAACACAAGCTAATCTATAGCTTCGATTGGAATTATCATGTTCGACTACTAATTCTTCAAGAGCCTTCTCTACAGCACGAGCGGTAGNCTTAGCAAACTCTCGAGTATGTTTCTCATCAGGAAGCTTCTCGGGAGTATCACGCANGATAGTTCGCAATTCACCGATACTCATCGGCTTTTGNGCCGAAAAGACGATCGATTCAAGTATTTCTTTAAGCTCCACTTTAAAGTGATTCCACTATATCTGTATTGTATTCTTCTGGCACAATTCTTTCCATCTCAACCGGCGCGACAACTATATCGATATCTCCAAAAACTTCACTCTGCATAGCTAATAAATGTTTAAGACGAACTAACTCCAANAGGGCCAAAAATGTAGCAACAATTTCCCCCCGACTACAGGCTTCAGAAAATAACTCAGAAAACCGTAGTTGCCCAGCTTCGCCAAGGCGGCGACGGATCACTACTATTTTCTCACTGATACTCCATTGATCATCAACAATTTCACGCTTTGCTGCTTCACGATAAAAATACTGCTGAAGCACTCTGTCAACCGCTCCAATTAAATCAAAAATACTCGCTTCAAGGCGATTATCCATTGGCAANGGATCTAAAGGGATACTCCCGGGAAGACGTGTGTAAACTTTCTCCTGATCAAATTCCAGCTTTTGCAGATCAACAGTAACGTCCTTGAATCTCTTATATTCAACCAATTTGCGAATTAATTCCCATCTTGGATCCTCAATATCTTCCTCATTTTCATATTCTACCTGCTGATCTACAGGCAGCAATTCACGACTCTTAATATACATGAGAGTCGACGCCATTACTATAAACTCTCCAGCTAAATCCAAATCCAGAGTCTTCATAACCTCAATATACTGAAGAAACTGGCTAGCTAATTCGGTCATATTTACGTCATAAATATCGACTTCCTGCTTCTTAACAAGAAACAGAAGAAGATCCATCGGACCTTCAAAAATCTCAAATTGAATTTTAAAATCAGACATTCGACCACTATGCACGCGGTTGCCATACCTTAATTGACTATCTCACGTTTTGGCAACGATCCTCTCACTAGGTAGGCTTGCAGACACCTATTTCTGCAGGTATTTTCAAACCCATGAAAAATAGGTGGAAGATTTTCGCTACTTTCCTATTGAGCATTACCATTAACCTATATGGCCAAACACAAGAATCGGCAAAAGAAAATGGGATTGAGACAGTTGAAAAGCTTCAGAACCTCTCTTCAAGAGAGAATGCAAATGAAACATCNNCAAGCCAAGAGAATTTAAAGAAGAAAATTTATGTAATACCTGTTCGCAATGATATCATGCCGCCAATCCTTTATGTGATTCGCCGTGGAGTGAAAGAAGCTATGGAANCTGAAGCTGAATGCATTATCATCGACATGGACACTAACGGAGGCAGAGTTGATATCACTGAGGAAATTTTTGGGATTATCAATAAATTCAAGGGCAAAACTGTNACATATGTCAATAAGGATGCATACTCAGCAGGTGCATTTATTGCCGTTTCAACCGATAAAGTCTATATGGCCCCGCAAAGTGTCATCGGAGCAGCAGCACCAATCATGATGGGGCCAGGAGGAGGTGCCGCCGAGTTGCCATCTACAATGGAGGCTAAGATGAACTCTGCCATTCGCGCCAAGATTCGAACTCAGGCTGAAAAAAACGGCTATGCCATCGACGTAATCGAAGCGATGGTAGATAAATCGAAAACACTTGAGCGAGATGGTAAAACTATTTGTGCTAAAGGCGAAATCCTAACGCTAACAGACATCGAAGCTGCAACAAAATACGGCGAGGAACAAACCCCTCTTCTCTCGTCTGGTACAGTTGAAAACATTGAAACACTGATCAAAGAACTAGGCTATGCCGATGCCGAACGAATCGACATAAAGCCTCTTGGAGCAGAGGAGCTTGGCTCTTGGATTTCAACCATAAGCCCGCTACTTTTATTAATAGGCATTGGGGGACTTTATATTGAATTTAAGACACCGGGATTCGGAGTATTCGGAGCAATTGGAATCGGAGCACTCGTAATTTATTTTTTTGGCGGTTACGTATCAGGATTAGCCGGCATCGAATGGGCAGGTATTTTTTTACTAGGAATCGTACTGGTGGCGATAGAAATTTTTATAATTCCAGGAACACTTATTGTTGGACTATGTGGTGCGGCTTGTATTTTTATTTCAATCATTATGGGTATGACTGACTTATATCCCAACCTCCCTTGGTTTCCCGTCTCTCCTACAGTAGATGGACCTGCCCCAATAGAAGGTATTGACTTCAGCATGCCAGACTTTGGAAAACCATTACGTGATATCTCAATCGCCATTTTGCTTTCTATCCCATTGATATGGGCTTTATCGAAATGGCTAACCCACTCAAAATATATTTCTGAATTTGGAAGCATCTCAGTAAGCGGTTCATCATCCATTGCAGAACTAGCAGCAAAACTTGAATCACGACAGAATCAAATTGGCACAACTACAACACCGTTAAACCCAGGTGGAAAAGCACTTTTTGAGGATGAATTATATAACGTGATTACCCAAGGGGAAATGGTCGCATCCGGAGCTTCGGTGAAAGTTATTGGCAATACCGGCAACGACCTCATTGTAGTGGAATCTTAATCGAAAAATTGGACAGAAACACTTACAAGCAAATTGATTTATTTTGCCTACGGATCAAACATGTGCCCGGTACAAATGGCAAAAAGGTGCCCTGGAGGACAAGCTATTGGCACGGCAGCACTGCGTGACTGGCGATTCCTAATTAACATTCGCACTTATGCAACAATTGAATCAAAGCTTCAATGCACCACATTTGGAGTGCTTTGGACACTAACAAATAAACATATAGCAAACCTTGACGAATATGAAGCAGTCGAAGAGGGAATGTACTTTAAAAAGAAACTCAAAGTTTTTAAGCAGGGAAAACCGATCGAGGCACTAGTCTATATTGACCCTGTTTGCGAAAAAGGCCTGCCGGATAAAATCTACATGAAAAATATATTAAATGGTGCGAAGTATTTTAATCTACCAAAACACTACATTTCACAGCTTAAAAATGAATGGGGAGTAAGTGCTTTTTGAGAAAAATCCAATGCATACAAAATAGATGTATTAAACAATCTATATAATATTAGACCTACCGCGTGCCAGGTATTACGCTGAGTTTGATTCGTTTCCCCTTACGTAATACTTCCATCTCTACCGACATACCAACCTTCACCGCATCAAGAGCATAGGTATAGTCGTAAATATTAGTAATCTCTTTTCCTGCAAAATGCACAATTATGTCACCAGCCTTGATACCTGCTTTATCAGCAGGACCTCCTCCTCGAACCCCAGATAACAAAACCCCCTTGACATCCTCAGACGAATAATCAGGGATTGTTCCTAAATATACTCGAATCGCATCACGGCTTCCACCTTGATCGGATTTTTCAACTTTAACATAATCCGGACGAGCACTTTCAGTCACAAGATCTTGAACCATATTACTGGCAAATCGAGTGATTCTCTCAATCCCTTCGTAGTTCAGTGTATCGGGATCATCTCCAGGTCGATGGTATTCTTTATGGCTACCAGTAAACCAAGCAAGAACAGGGATACCTTTTGGATAAAACGAAGTTGTATCAGTCGGCAAATAAGGGTCTTGTTGAAGGTTAAGATCAAAACCTGCAAGCACATTACGTCGCTCAATTAACTTTTTCCAATTCGTCGACGATCCAACCCCTTGCAAAGTCAACTTATTGTTTCTAAGTCGCCCAACCATGTCAAAATTAAGGTACGCAATAATTTGCTTTAAATCGACTGTTGGCTTAGCCGAGTAACGAGCAGAACCGATTAAACCTAATTCTTCTCCAGACCAAAAACTAAAAATTACGCCCCGTTTAAACTTCTCTGGCTTTTTCTTTCGAAGACTTGATAACTGATCAGCCATCTCGAGCAAAACTGCAACTCCTGAAGCATTATCATCGGCACCATTATGAATTAAGCCTTCCTCTCCCTTAATACCAAAACCTCCAGTCTCTCCACGCCCAAGGTGATCATAGTGTGCTCCGAGCATAACATACTCAGATTTTTGCGCCGCTACCGCTTTTCCATTTGGAGGTAACATCGCAACAATGTTACTACCTTTCTTACGAATTCTTTTAATATCTGTCTTTATATTTAGAACTATGCCTGGCAACGACAATCCATGAACGGCATGCGGATTCTCTTTATCTAGAGATGTCTGCAATTCCTTTAAAGACTTACCATAAAACTGCACTAGTGAATTACCAATTTCACCACTAATCGAAATAACAGGAATTCCTGCTCCGGCCATGCTCATATCAAAATTTAAATTAGCTAGTTTACCCGCGTTAGGTGAGTTCGGGCCAGTAACAACAAGTAATGCCTTAGCGCCATTATTCCTTGCTATTAGTGCCTTATATCTTAAACCCGCGTAACGATTCAATTCCTGGCGACGGTCTACTGATATATCTTCCGGCACATAGCGAAGTACCATCACAATTTTATCCTTCACCTTCAAATCCCCGTAAGAATTATATCCGACTCCCAGCTTACCCGGTTTAGTAAGACCGTAACCCGCAAATATTACCTCACCTTCAATTTGTCCATTGGCAGAAAATGCAAGCGGTCGAAAATCCTTGTCTAAATTAAAAGTATGATCTTCACCAGTATGCCCTCGAAGTATCATTTGATTGTTAGGCTTAACCAGCTCTACTCCTCCAGTAAATTCAAAATTGTGATCATAACTTCCATCTTCAGCACCAAACGGTTCTAGACCTGATGAAACTAATTTTTCACGAATATATTCTGCCGCCTTACGAATACCTTCACTTCCAGTACGGCGCCCCTCTAATTCATCAGAAGCCAAAAAAACAACGTGCTTCCTAATATCATCCTGTGAAACAACTGAAGAGATTTTTGGTTGTTCTATTTCTCTCTTAGGAGATCGGCCCAAAATTGACAATGCCGCCTCGTGGTTCCATTTAGCCAGAAACAATTGAGACTGTTTTTCGGAAGTAGCATTCGAAGTCCAACATAGTTGCAAGCCGTTTGGAGAAAATACCGGCAGGCCATCGAACCCTGCCCGCTCGGTCACCCGAATTGGTTCACACAGCCCACGTGAATCAACCAAATATAGCTCGAAATTTGAGAAACCAAGCTTATTGCTGGCAAAAATAATGTATTCACCCGATGGATGAAAATATGGAGCCCATGACATTGATTTGAAACTGGTAATTTTTCTTACATCAGAACCATCTAATTTCATGGTATGGATCTCGGCAACAGATCCGGACTTGTTAAAACGACGCCAAACAATTCGCTGTCCGTCAGGTGAGAAAAATGGGCCACCATCATAGCCAGGGGAAATCGTCAATCGTTTCTGTTCCGAACCATCAGCATTCATAATATATATTTCCCCAAAATATGACAGGTCAATGTCTCGGAGTTTTTTCTCTTCCTCCGTGAGGTCATTTACATAAGCGCTTCTTGTCGAACTAAATACAATTTTTTTACCATCTGGAGAGAAACCAGCTTCAGCATCATAACCCTTTACTTTTGTAATTCGGCGAAGATTACTACCGTCAATATTAGCAGTGAAAATATCCATTGTCTCATCATAATCCCATGAGTAACGGCGCTGCTTCCCAGATGCTCGAAATTCCAGTTCGGCCTTCTGCTTTGCCTTAGCTCCCGAGTCATGATGTGTAGATGAAAATAATACACTTTGACTGTTTGGATGAAAAAAAGCACAGGTTGTCTTGCCGTCCCCAGGCGAGACACGAAATGTACGACCTGTCTTAAAATCAATTGTATAGATTTGATAGAATGGATTTCCCGCCTCTCGTTCGCTTTGAAAAATCAACTTTGATCCATCAGCACTATAATATCCTTCTCCACTTCTGCGGCCTTCGAATGTTAACTGCCTCACACGAGATAAAAGCGTATCCTGATTATTTGCTAAGGACTCATATCCACATCCAGCAAACAATATGATAGCTATAGAAGCTCTAACTCCAATAGAGAATAGGCCTAACATTTCGCAGCCCGTTTTAAATTAAACTGAGGTTTTTTCAACTCGGGTTTTTACGATTAGATTGTTTTAAAGTTACAAAATGGCATTATTTTGTGCATTAAGCATAGATGATACGTATTGAAACAGTCGATTCTCTTCAAAAACTTCGCGAGTTTGTTCGGTTTCCATTACGTATTTACTCTAAAGATTCACCTTGGGTTCCCCCTATGTGGAGTGATGAATTAAAACGTCTGGACCCTAAGCAAGGACCATTTTTTGGCCACTCGGATGCCCAACTTTTTCTCGCTCGAGATAATAATGGCCAACCATTGGGTCGTATTGCAGCGATAAAATTTAATGGCCATCTACAAATTTACAATGACAGATTGGGTTTCTTCGGTTTTTTCGAATGCATAAATGATCAGGCCGTAGCTGACCAACTAATTAAAACGGCAAAAAAATGGCTCAATCAAAACGGCTTAATCAAAATGCGTGGACCAGCCAGCTTTACTATAAATGAGCAAATTGGCCTATTGATCGAAAACTTTAACGAACCTCCAACCCTATTAACCACTTGGAACCCTCCATACTATCAAAGACTCTTGGAAACAGCAGGCTTAGTCAAAGCTGAAGATCTGCTTGCGCGTGAAGTTATACTTTCCGATATTGATCCTCAATATCTTAGCAGAATCTCTCGGATTGGAAAGCGCAGCAAAAAAATATCCATAAGAGAAGCAAACCTTGATAACATAGAAAACGAAATCGATATTCTAGTTAAAGTTTACGGCGAAGCATGGAATGAAAACTGGGGGGCCGTTCCAATAAGTCGCGATGAATTCATAAAGCTTGTACGCGAACTAAAACCATTTCTACTTCCAGAATGTACTTTAATTGCGGAATACGATGGCATTCCAGTTGGAGTATGTGTCGCTATACCAGATATCAATTCCGCAATCAAAGCATGCAATGGGAAACTTGGTCCGCTTGGTTTAATTCGCTTCATACTGGCAAGACGACGAACAGACCTTATTAGGGGTGTTGTAAGCGGCGTATTGAAACCTTATAGAAATAAAGGAATTGAGTCAGCTTTCGGTTCAAGAATGCTGAACAAACTAATTGGAAGTAGATACAAGCGTATTGAGTTCTCTTGGATGCTTGAATCAAATTTTCGTGTGCACCGTGTACTGGATAGCATCGGAGCGCAAACCACCAAGCGGTGGCGAGTTTATGAAATGGATCTGTAAATCATCTATCTAGCGTTTTTCTCTAATGCTAAACAAATAATTCTGATTGCGAAGTATTAGGCGATCTTGAACAAGAGCAGGATTAGCCATGCTCATTCCTCCCGTATAATTAACTCGTACAAGTTTATATTCCTTACCAGCTAAAAACACATATGTTTCTCCGGCTTCACTTAGTGCAAAAACATGGCCTCGATATGCCCATGGAGATGCTGTGAATCCAGTTGTTTTTTCGGGATTTATTCTCTC
Source organism: Verrucomicrobiales bacterium (assembly GCA_002708005.1). GTDB lineage: Bacteria > Verrucomicrobiota > Verrucomicrobiia > Limisphaerales > UBA1096 > UBA1096. Next base: position 49,245 of record PAOJ01000001.1, read on the forward strand.
CTTATCAAAATGCACACTTCCTGTTCTAGCATCGCGGCAACCTAAAAACCCAAAATCAAATAGAGTATAAAATTCATCTCCATAAACTAGTGGTGTTGTATTATAAGGCGCGGCTCTTTTATCATACCAAGCAATAAAATTGTTTTTTGTTTCGCCTGGCTTAAGGGAAATATCATTCTTTGCTCCGGGCTTAATTGCATAAACATGTTTTTCCCGATCCCCGACATAACCGGAAGCAATGTATAACAAACCATGAGCCTCAAATGGGGTTGGAATTACAATGGAAGTGCGGGACTTCCACTTCAAACTCCAACGCTCATTCCCTGCAAGGTCATACGAACGAGTTTGATTACGACCAGTCAAAATCAATTCACTAATACCGTCATGTTTCCAAATAAATGGAGTTGACCAGTTACTTGGCTCTTCACGATTTGTCTTCCATAGCTGTTTACCAGTATTCTTATCAAAAGATGCCACCCAACTATCCTCCATGTTATCATTGACAATGATAAGTTGATCACCTTCAAGTATCGGAGATGATCCGGTACCCCAACCATTTCGCATCTCATATGGCTTAAACATTTTTTCCCATATTTTTTTTCCAGTCTTATCTAAACAATAAAGTCCATGGCTACCAAAATACGCATAAACCAGTTCCCCATCTGTAACTGGTGTCTCAGCAGCATAGCTGTTCTTAATATGAATTGGCGTCACTGGCCGAGTCGCAAGCACCTCCTTTTGCCAGAGATAATCTCCACTTTCTATATCGAGACAGAGTACTAGAAAATGATGCATGTGCTTGATTGGTTCCTTTCTGTCTCCACCAAAGTATAATCCAGGCTTTCGTGGTTCTATCTCACCTTCACTCACAGCAGAGGTCAAATAAATGCGCCCGCTATGAACCACCGGACTAGACCAACCGAGTCCAGGCACCTTTACTTTCCACTCAATGTTCTTGTTCTTCTTTACGTCCCATTCAAGAGGTAGATTAGCATTTTCCGAAATTCCTCGCGCAGAACCCCCTCGAAACACTGACCAATTTTCAGCCGCCACAGCTTGAGTAAAAATCAAGAGCAAAGTCTTGAGCAAAATTGTAAATTCCATTCTGTATTGGTAAAAGCCGGACATGTAAGAACCAGCATTTTATGTCTAATAATGCCGGTCAAGATAATTGACCATATTCATAATGCCGGTTTAGCTGTTTCTCCCAATAATAAATCATGAGTAACTTTATTCTTATACTTGTTACAGCTCCGAACATTAAATTAGCTAGAAGACTTGCTAAGGGCGCACTTGAACAAAAACTCGCAGCTTGCGCGAACATCATTCCTGCAATCGAATCTCACTATTGGTGGAAAGAAAAACTCGAAAATGAAAAAGAAGTGTTAATTTTGTTTAAGACGATTAAGGAAAATATTACAGAGCTTGAACAAACAATTTGTAATCTCCACACTTATGATACCCCTGAGTTCGTTGCCGTCCCAATCGCTTATGGAAACCAAAAATATCTTAATTGGATTTCAGATAATACTAATTAACTTTAACGTTAATCTTCTTTGATTTGGCCTTCATATGCATCATTTTTAGCTATATTCTCTTCAATTTGAACATTTTCGACATTAGTGCTCTGTGCAAGAATAAATGCTTTAACATCTTGGTCGGTAACAAAATATTTCTTACCAATTTTTCGAGCTCGAATTTTGCCAGCTTGAATATAGCGAGTCACTGTTCGATATTTCATATCAAGCATCTTTGCTACTTCATTTGCATCAAAAGCCTTAAAATCATCTACATGAATCATATCTAATCAACTTAAAAAACCATATTAAGTATTAATACGTCAATATAATACATAATAATTCATTTTAATTCTTTTTTATTATCAGCATGTATTATTGCATCTATATAGTATTGTTTCTTGAGGCTTTTTACACTTTTGATACAGTCCGCGACCTTTTTTAAGGTTGCACCATGGAGAAAGAGATCAATCGAAGGCGTACATTTGCGATTATTTCGCATCCTGATGCTGGAAAAACAACACTAACTGAAAAAATGCTAATGTACGGAGGAGCAATTCAGTTAGCTGGCTCTGTACGATCTCGTAAGACCCAACGAGCCACGACATCGGACTGGATGGAGCTTGAGCGCAAGCGAGGAATCTCAGTTAGCTCAACCGTATTACAATTCGATTATCGAGGTTACCAAATCAACCTGCTCGACACCCCAGGACATAGAGACTTTTCAGAGGACACTTATCGAGTACTAACTGCTGTAGATGCTGTCGTCATGGTTCTTGACGCCGCAAAGGGCATTGAAGCACAAACTAAAAAGTTATTTGAAGTCTGCCGTCAGCGAGGCGTCCCCATCTTTACATTTATAAATAAATGCGACAGACCAAGCAAAGGTGCAATCGAGTTACTGGATGAAGTAGAGAGTGTTCTTAACTTAAAGCCTTTTCCAGTAAACTGGCCAATCGGTGACGGACAGGATTTTAAGGGCGTATATGATCGACTATCAAAAAAAGTACACCTTTTTGAAAGAACTACAGGCGGTGCTTACATAGCCCCAGTAGAGGTCGGCGATATATCAGATGACTTTGTTAAGGAAAGGGTCCCAAAAGCAATTCTATCTAAAGTTACGGAGGAATTGGAAATGCTAGAAATAGCTGGCACCGAATTTAATGGAAATGAAATTTTGGCTGGTCGCACAACTCCCGTTTTCTTTGGAAGTGCTATGAATAACTTTGGAGTCGAATTAATATTACAGGGATTTCTTGAGCACGCCCCACCTCCATCGGGACGTGAGTCCAAAGGTAATCTGATTCCGCCTAATAGTGAAAATTTTTCCGGTTTTATATTTAAGATACAAGCTAATATGGATCCCAAGCACCGAGACCGTATAGCATATATTCGAATTTGTTCTGGCAAATTCGAACGTGACATGACGGTGTTTCATTCTCGTACTAAAAAGAAGGTGCGATTGGCTAGCTCCCACAGATTGTTTGGAAAGGAAAGAGAAACAGTAAATGAAGCCTATGCTGGAGATATAATAGGTTTGGTAGGTCACTCAGATTTTGGAATTGGAGATACACTGTCATCACAAAAAGATTTAGAATTTCAGGAGATTCCTAGATTTACTCCAGAAAGCTTTTCATACTTACACAACACCGATACCGGAAAGTTCAAACAATTCCGACAAGGTCTAGATCAACTGCTTCAAGAAGGTGCTATCCAATGCTTAAGCTTAAAAGGAAGTACAGTAGCTGTTCCTGTACTCGCTGCAGTTGGCCCATTGCAATTTGACGTAGTACAATTCCGTCTTGAAAGTGAATATAATGCATCGACACGATTAGAACCCGCTCCCTGGCAAGTAATCCGATGGCTCCCTGAAGCACTTACCGAAGAGGAAATGGATAAGCTTTCACCACCGACTGGATCGAGATTTGGATGGGATTCAGACAAAAATCCAGTGCTACTTTTTCAAAGTGATTGGGCAGCAAGTTACTTTGAACAAAACAGCTCTGACTTGCCCTTATCAATGGTTCCTCCAAACCAGAAAGAGCTCTAAAAAAACGTTAAAATTTTAAGCGATTTGGTTCGACCAATGCCTCAAAACCATAACATCACTCTCCTAGACGCCTCAGATATCAAAATACGCTTCAACGATAACGAAGTATTGAAGGAGGCTTCATTGACAATTCGGATTGGTGATCATCTTGGGATGGTAGGACGTAATGGTTCAGGTAAATCAACCTTCCTAAAAATTCTCACCGAAGTAATCCAACCAGACTCAGGCAATATATCACGTCGTCATGGCTTGGTAATTGGATATTTGTCACAAGATCTTGCGATGGCAGAAGAGGCAACTGTCGAACATACAATCAGGGGAGGAGCAGAGCACATCATTAATTTACTAGCAAAATACGAAAGCTTGCCTCCAAATTCAAATATACAATCTGAATTAGAGCAACAGATCACCGCTAGTGATGCATGGAATATTGATACTCGAATCCAGACAGCAATGATGCATCTAAATGCACCGGATCCAGAACGTGTTATCAAAACACTTTCTGGAGGAGAAAAAAGGCGTGTCGCTCTGTGCCGAGCTATCATTTCTAATCCCGACCTGTTAATACTCGATGAACCTACTAACCATCTTGATACCGAATCAATTGAATGGATGGCAAATTACTTAAAAAAATTCAGAGGGGCATTTTTAGTATCTACTCACGATCGGTATTTTCTTGATGAAATTTGTAATCATATCGTTGAATTGCAAAGTGGACGTTTTTATTTACACAACGGAAACTATTCAAATTATCTTGAATCTAACCTAGCGAGGATGGATAGCGAACAAGCACTGGAGTTGAAGCGCAAAAAGTTTTTACGCAGAGAACTAGAATGGATCAAACGCGGCCCAAAAGCACGAACTACAAAAGCTAAATTCCGAGTCGATAAGTTTCACAATATAAAAAATACTAAGGAGCCTGATTCGGAACTTTCAATGGAAATGATTATCCCCCCTCCCGGTCAATTAGCAAATCGAGTTTTAGATTTGATCAATATCGATTTGGAATTGGGAGGCAAATCTCTTATAGAAAAATTTCATTTTAAATTTGAAGCTGGTATGCGCATTGGCATATGTGGTCGAAATGGCCTAGGAAAAACTAGTTTACTAAAAATAGCGCTTGGACAACTACCCCCAACCGATGGCAACCGAAAAATAGGGGTACTAACAGAGTTTAATTATGTAGATCAAGAGCGCATACAGTTAGATCCAGAAAAAACACTGCTTGAAGAAGTTGCAGAAGGCTCTGACACAATTAGTTTTGGAAATGGTCAACTCGCGATTAGGGCTTATCTTCAACGATTTGGATTCAACCCTAAGCGTATCAACATGAAGGTTAAGAGCTTGTCCGGAGGGGAAAAAAGCCGGTTACTACTTGCTCGCATCCTAAAACACGGCGGGAATTTCTTGATCTTAGACGAGCCGACCAACGATCTTGATTTACCCACATTGCGGTTACTTGAAGAAGCTCTTTTGGCATTCTCTGGATGTGTACTTGTCGTAAGTCATGATCGTTATTTTCTAAATAGAGTTTGCACTGGCATTATTGCTTTTGAAGGGGAAGGGCAAGTATTCTACAACGAAGGAGACTATGAGTATTATCGCCAGAAATTGTCCGAACGAAAGACTATTTCAATTGCGCAAAAAACTTCTGCTAAACCAAAGTCTGAAAAGAATAAGACTAAAAGTACCAAACCAAACAAACTCACATGGAAAGAAAAAAAAGAACTTGAAGGAATAGAAGANGCTATTCTTGAAGCGGAAAAAGAGATTTTAGAGATTGAGGCAATATTCGCTGATCCAGAATTCCACTCAAAACATGGGAACAAAACTAATGAGTTCAATAAGAAACTAGAAACAGCAAAACAAAGAAGCCTTACACTTTATGGGAGATGGGAAGAACTTGAAAATTTGAAACAAGCTTCTGAATAAAATAAACTCGTTATTAACTGGAAGAATCACATGAAGCATCTACATTGGATGCTGTATTCTTAGATAGTAACGCTTTCATTTCCTTNCCCGCACGAAACTTAACTACTGCTCTCTCTGGAATCTGGATATCAACCTCAGGGTTTTTAGGATTCCTTCCAACTCGTTCTTTTCGGGTTTCTATTTTAAATACACCAAAGTTCCTAAGCTCNACAGTTTGACCTTTAGATAGAGAATCACGAATGGCATCAAGTGTCTGAGTAATTAACTCTGTAACTTCAGCTTGATGTAACTTTATTTTAGGCTTAATAGCTAAGCGTACTCTAGATGCTAAATCNCGTTTAGTCACAGTACTCTTGTCATATGATGATAAACTCATAAACCTGTAGATTGCCTTAAAAGGACCGTTACGCTAATTTCATACTTAGTCAAATCAGTTTTTTTACACAATGGGATTACAAAAAATCTAGAAATAAATATACTCTTTAAAATTAATTATTANTAATATTAAGTGAGAATCGACTTAATTACTTGTGCTTCCTCCTCAACTCCTGTCAATCGCGCATCCAAACCTTGAAATCGATGCGTAAAAGATTGGGAATCTATGCCTANTAAATGCAACATAGTAGCATGTAAATCCCGTATGTGAGTTCGATTGACNGCNGCATGATAGCCTAGTTCATCGGTTTCTCCATGCGTAACCCCTCCTTTAACTCCGCCACCTGCCAGCCAAATCGAGAAAGCCCTCATGTGATGATCACGGCCTGCAGTGGCACCTTTGCCTTGGAACATAGGAGTGCGCCCAAATTCACCACCCCATACAACTAACGTGTCATCAAGTAATCCNCTTTCCTTTAAATCCTTAACCAAGGCTGCACTTGGNTGATCACATAGNCCGCTACAAATTTTCATATANCGGTCAAGATCTCCATGATGATCCCATCCTCGATGGTAAAGATGAATGAAGCGTGTCCCTCTCTCTGCAAGACGACGAGCGAGCAGGCAATTAGAAGCAAATGAACCGTCCATTTCCTTGACCCCATATCTGTCAAGTACATGTTGTGGCTCTCCATTAAAATTCATTAGCTCTGGGACACTGGCCTGCATGCGAAACGCCAGCTCATATTGAGCTATACGTGATTCAATTTCAGGATTCTTAACTTTATGATTACGAATACGATTCAATTCGTTAACCGTTTCCACAAAACTCTTCTGTTGTTGTCTGTTAACACCTAGTGAAGANCGCACATAATGAACCGGATCACCCTGCGAATAAAATTGAACCCCTTGAAATTTGCTTGGTAAAAAACCAGATCCCCATTGCCTTGATGAAATAGGCTGTGGATTACGGCCACCTTGACTCGTTAATACTACAAATCCAGGCAGATCATCATTCATAGAACCAAGCCCGTATGTCACCCAAGCACCCATGCTAGGCCGACCAGAGATTGATGTTCCCGTATTCATCACTGTATGTGCTGGGTCGTGATTTATTTGATCGGTATGCATAGACCTTACAATAGCAATATCATCAGCTATACCTCCTATTCCAGGCAAGATATCAGATATTTCCTGCCCTGATTGGCCGTGCCGGCTAAACTTGAAAATAGGCCCAAGACATTTGAGTTGTTGATTTTGCAACTGAGCAATTGGTTGACCTTTAGTAAAAGACTCTGGCATTGGTTGACCATTGAGCTTTTCCAATTGCGGTTTGTAATCAAAAGTCTCTAGATGCGAAGGCCCCCCGGCCATACAAAGAAAAATTACACGTTTTGCCTTTGGTGCAAAATTCGGCAAACTATTAAAACCTGCCGATGTTGTTGAAGGATAAAGCCAAGTTGGTTTGGCTAAACTGGCAAGCGCAGCAGCCCCTAAACTGAAAGTAGAAGAACTAATAAAAGAACGACGGTTAACAAATGTTTGATGCGGTTGTTGTAAAATAGGCATTTCAGTTTCGGGTGATTACTTCACTAAGATTAAGTAAGGCAAGAGCAACATTTGTCCAACCAGCGGCATCATGCATTGAAATATTTTCTGGCAACTTAAAATTACCAATATTTAATAATTTTGCACTAGCCTGTCTATCTTTCTTATAGTGTTTAATAATATTTTCAGCATACTCTATCATCACAGACAATTCTTCTTTTTCAGGGCTTCTACTTAGAGCTGTCTGCCACGCCCAAATTAAACGTTCGCGTTGAGAATCTCCTCCTTCATAAAGAATGCGTAAAGCAAAACCTTTTGCAGCTTCAACATAGGAAGGATCATTCATTAATGTCAAAGCACCAAGCGGCGTATTACTGACTGTTCGCATTGCAGTGCACTCTTCTCGTGNAGGAGCATCAAAAGCACGCAACATGGGATGCAAAAATTGCCTTTGCCAGTGAATATAAACACCCCGTCTATACTGATCGTGATTATTATCAGCCTGATANGTACGCTTTGGAAAATTAAGAGGGGCATAGTATCCAACCGGCTGATAAGGCCGCACTGCAGCACCTCCCATCTTACTGTTAATTAAGCCTCCAATCACAAGAGCGTTGTCACGAATAGTCTCTGCAGAAAAACGAAAACGCCCCTGCCTCGCAAGTAAGCGATTAGCTGGATCTCTTTTCGAAGCTTTCTTGCTCACGTAGGAAGATTGCCGGTAAGTTCTAGAAGTCACAATTTGGCGAATTATATATTTAATATCCCATCCGCTTTCTATGAATTCAATAGAAAGCCAGTCGAGTAGTTCAGGATAATCGGGCCACTCACCTTGAGAGCCATTATCATCAAGAGATCGATAGAGTCCGTTACCGAAAAATAGATACCACAGGCGATTAACAAAGACGCGAGCTGTGAGTGGATTTTTAGCATCGGTCAACCAACCTGCCAATTCCAGCCGTGTAGCACGTCCATTCTTTTTTATTTGCTGCAAAAAACGGGGTGGGGNAGGCATTACAATTTCACCAGATTCATCCATCCAATCTCCTCTTGAAAGCACTCGTATATCTCTCGGCTCCACAGGTCCGGTAACCATAGTACGGGTAATTTTTCCAGTTACATCCAACGGAGAAACTACCTTCATCTCTGGCTCGCGTGTGGTTGGCAATGTGTTGCTCCCTCGAAAAGTCTGTGTGTCATCTACATCTGCAAAAAAAGCAGCCATTGCGTAAAAATCTCGCTGGGTAAAAGGATCATACTTATGGTCATGACATTCACTACATCCCATTGTTGCACCAAGCCACACATTGGAAACATTACGCACTCGGTCGGCAGAATATTTTGCTAGGTACTCCTTCTTCTGCACCCCTCCCTCATGTGAAGTTTGCAATAGTCTATTGTATCCACTAGCAATCTTATCATTAACACTAGATTGCGGTAGAAGATCACCCGCTATCTGAGCAGCGGTAAACCGATCAAATGGCATGTTATCATTGAAAGCCTTAATCACCCAGTCACGGTAAGGTGTAATTGGGTGATCTTGNTCACCATGATAACCAACCGTGTCGGCATAACGCACAAGGTCAAGCCAGTAACTGGCAAGACGTTCTCCAAAATGCGGCGAAGCAAGTAATTCGTCGACGATAGCTGAATAGTTTTCGGGAGAATTAATTAATCGATTCGCCAAACTTTTTGATGGAGGCAAACCAGTTAGATCAATATGAAGTCTTCTAGCCAAGGTGGAAGCGTCAGCCTCTGGTGAAACAGAAACATCTTCCATCTCCAGCCGTGCCATTACAAACCGGTCAATCACTCCTTTTGACCAAGAAAAATTCTGTTCCACAGGGACAGCAGGCCTCTTAATCGGAATATAAGCCCAATGTTTCTCATAATTTGCTCCTTGAGAAATCCAATCCTGCAGAAGCTGTTTTTCAGTATTCGACAGGGGCTTGCCAGATTTAAGCGGCGGCATCAATTCATCCAATTCAGAAGTTTGAATTCGTTTGATTAGTTCACTCTTGTTTGGGGCACCAGGAACAATCGCAGCATATCCTCCAAGATCGGCTAAAGCCCCTTCTCGCACATCAAATCTCAGATCTGCCTTACGATGATTAGCGTCGGGACCATGACAAGAAAAACATTTATCAGAAAGAATTGGACGAATATCACGGTTAAACTCGACAGTTTTGAAAATCTCAGCACTTAAACAAATGTTGCTATTGACTATGACCAAGCCAATCAAACTTATACAATTGCATAAACTGCGCAGCATGCTTTACATGCGAAATCTGCCAGAAAATAGTCAGCATGTCATCACTCCTATTGACTCTTTGACTTACACAGGCCTAATCGTCAGAATTCACCTACTTTAATTCTCATGTCTAGGAATCTAACCAATGAACAAATTGCTGAGTTTCANGAAAATGGCTACCTAATTGTCCCAAGCCTTTTCGATAAAGAAGAAGCTAATATTCTTCATGCCGCGGCTAAAGCAGACAAGGCCTTTTCTAACCACGCATATGANCTCGAAGATGGGGAAGGGGGAAAAGCCCAACTGGTACTCTGGAACAAAGCCGGTGAAGANCTATGGGGTGCAATTGCTCGTAGTGAACGAATTGTGGATGCCATGGAAGCATTGTTGGGTGATGAAGTTTATCATTATCATAGTAAAATGAGTATTAAGCGGCCACGGACTGGTGGAGCATGGAGCTGGCATCAGGATTACGGATACTGGTATCAGAATGGTTGTCTCTATCCTAATATGGCATCAGCATTTATAGCCGTAGATCCCAATACTAAAGCTAACGGCTGTCTACAAGTACTCCGTGGATCGCATAAAATGGGACGGATTGAACACGGTCGNTTTGGTGATCAGACTGGAGCTGACCCCGAACGTGTTGATGCCGCAATGAAAACCATGGAACTGGTCTACGTGGAGATCGAACCAGGTGACACACTTTTTTTCCACAGTAATACTCTACATCGCTCTGACCAAAACACTTCAGAAAGTCCACGCTGGTCTCTACTGTGCTGCTATAACACAAAGCATAATAATCCATATAAAAAATCACATCATCCATTCTATGAACCAATTGAAAAAATGCCGAATAATGCAATTAAAGATATGGGAGCAAAATTATTTAAAAGTAGTACAGAATTTTGGGATCCGGCCCAAGATGAAACAGTTGGAACCGGCAAGAAATAGATTATAAAACTTTATTTATCACGATGGATTTAAACATTCACTCTCCATTACCTGATCGTAAGGACTGGCGCATCGGATGCGTTGGAAGCGGGTTTATTATGAACGACTGCCACTTGGCGGCATACTCCAAAGCCGGCTTTAATCCAGTGGCAATCGCATCACGCACACAAGCCAACGCCGCGAAATGCGCCAAGCAACACAAAATTACAAGAGTACATGAATCTATTGAGATGCTACTTAATGACGAATCGATAGAAGTACTTGATTTGGCAGTTCCACCAGACAACCAACTCGATGTTATCAAAGCTGCCTGTAAAAGGGGTATCGTCAAAGGTATTCTTGCTCAAAAGCCGCTTGGATCAAATTACGCTGAAGCACTCGAAGCAGTCGAATCCTGTGAAAAAGCAGGCATTACGCTCGCTGTAAATCAAAACATGCGCTACGACCAATCTGTTCGCGCCGGAAAAACCCTTCTTACAAAAGGCATAATTGGAGAACCTGTATTGGCCAATATTGACATGCGAGGTATTCCTCACTGGATGCCATGGCAAGAACGTCAAGGCTGGGTCACTCTAAGAATAATGTCCATTCATCACATGGATACTTTTAGATATTGGTTTGGTGATCCTCAAAGAATTTACTGCTCAGTTAGAACTGATCCTCGAACACAGTTTCCACACAAAGACGGCATTGCAACGTATATTCTGGAATACTCTACTGGCCTTCGTGCAATTGCAATCGATGATACTTGGACCGGCCCTGCTCGAGAAGGAGCCCCTGCAGATATCGGTATAGAATGGCGAATCGAAGGTTTAGATGGTTTAGCGAAGGGGGATATAGGATGGTGTCAGGACCCCTACACTACCCCTTCCACTATATCTTATGCCACAAAGGGAGATAACGGATTTACGAGTCCAAAATGGTCCGAAAGTTGGTTTCCAGATGCATTCNTTGGAACGATGGCTCAACTATTAATAGCATTAGAGTCCGGAGATGAGCCNGCTATCGGAGCACGTGATAATCTTAAGACTATGGCGCTTGTTGAAGCNGCCTACCTGAGCTCTGAAGAACACCGTGCAGTAGAATTAAATGAAATTCATAAGTAAAATAAAAGNAGNAGTATTAACTTCTTTAACTGCATTTTTTTTTGTTGGCTGCAATACAACGGACAAGATAAACCAAACAAAGCTAAAACAATCTAATNCAAAAAGNATTGNCTCCTTAAAGCCTAAAGAAATAGTNNTCTTACTTGGNGCTAGAATCTGGGAAGGTGTAAGCGAACAACAATTAGAAAACTATCGACGTGTTTTTAGTTTTGGAGATTCTGACAAAGATGGCAGACATTCAAAAAAAGAATATATTGTGAATGGGCGTTACATGAGCCTTGAAGCACGTCAGGGAATCTTCAAAGCTTCCGATACAAATAATGACGAATTTGTAACTCAAGCTGAATATGTAGAAAATCGAATTATAACCGACGAGGCTAAGCAATTATTCAATCTAATGGATACTGATCAAAACGGCAGATTGACAGCTTTGGAGTTCATAAAAACAGGAAAAGTAAAAGACCAACAATTGGCTAAGGAAATTTTTTCGGCACTAGATACTGACGGCAACAAAGAACTCATTATTCCAGAGTATCTAAGAGTCTGGGGTAAGTGGGCAAGGAATATCAGTCCTTAGAATCCTGCGGTAAAATAACAATTGCACCTTTTGCAGAATCCCAAGGCATCTGCTTTTTATTAATAACTAAAGTTCGAGGCATTAGTTCGATCTCGTGGCCAAGAAGATTCATTGTAACAACCCCAGGTAAGAACATTAAATCCTGATAAATACACTCGCCAAAAGGAACATCAAAGGCTCTTTGCTTCAGCTCCTGACTACTTTCTGGCGTTTGATCCATTGGCTGCGCATTAAGTTTGGGATTATCAAAACGCACTTTTCCGCTAGTAAGACCATTTGTGTTAACATTTTCAAAAATTATCTTGAANCCATTAATGCCTAANGCCTTTTGTTCTATTATCATAGTAGGCCTAGAAGCAACTGCATCAAAAGTCACAACCCAAGGACCTTTTCTATCACGAATATGCTCTAAGCCATAAAATCCACAGATATATAAAGCCAGAGTTAAAAAAAAGAGCCTAATCAAAACACGCCAAATATTCTTAGAACGTTCAATTCCCATCTAACGCCGAACGTTCAGATATATTAGAATATTGTCAAGCATGGCTCACTTCAAACTTGAAAGTCATCGCTCAAAAAGAGCACTCTCCCCAAACAAGCTTTTTTGGCTTTCAAGGAAGAATGAAATTCACAGTTGCCACATTTTATCTTTTTGCAGATCTTCCCGACTATGAAAAAAAACAGCCACTTATAAAAGAATTCTGTGAAGATCAATCGGTTTTCGGAACTATTATACTAGCCCCTGAAGGTATTAATGGAACCATATCGGGAGAAAGAAAAAACATAGATGCCGCATTGGACTTTTTACGCAAAGACAATCGACTGGCCAAGCTCCCAACTCGCCTTTCCTTCACCAACCGCAAGACATTCCATCGAATGCGAGTAATACTTAGATCAGAAATCGTTACCCTCGGCGATCCATCTGTAAACCCCAATGAAGCAGTTGGGCAGTACGTGGAGCCCGAAGATTGGAACAGGCTGATTGAAGATCCTGACGTAACTCTGATTGATACTCGCAATGACTATGAGTTTAAAGTAGGGACGTTCGAAGGAGCAATTGACCCAGGAACTGAAACTTTTGGCGAATGGCCAGATTATGTGAAAAAAAATCTCAACCCAGAAAAACACACAAAAATTGCAATGTTTTGCACAGGCGGGATTCGTTGTGAAAAAGCTTCAGCCCACCTTCTCAAACAGGGATTCAAGGATGTATTTCATTTACGAGGTGGCATATTAAATTATCTCGAAAAAATACCGAAAACTGAAAGTAATTGGAAGGGAGACTGTTTTGTATTCGACCACCGAGTAGCTGTTAAGCACGGGTTAGAACAAGGTGATTATGAAATTTGCTTTGGTTGTCGTTGGCCAATTTCTAAAAGCGATCTTAACTCTCCCAAATATGAGCCCGGTGTTAGTTGCCCAAAATGTGCAGACGAGCTAACCGAAGATCGAAGAGCGCGATTACAAGAGCGACACAAGCAAGTCATACTTGCTAAAAAAAGGAATAGCGAACACATCGGTATAAAGCCTGAAAAAATAAAAAAACAGAATCATAATGACTGAAACGGATCCTCAATTGTTTAAATGGACTTGGTGCCTGCTCCCTGTCATAGCTGCAATCATTGGATGGGGAACCAACTATCTTGCTGTAAGGATGCTGTTTCATCCAAGACAAGAAAAACGAATACTTGGACTAAGTTTTCAAGGGGTATTCCCTAAACGCCAAAAAGTGTTAGCAGAGAAATTAGGCAAACTAGTAGCCCGCGAGTTATTCTCGATGCAGGATGTTAAAAAGCATCTTCAAGGAGACGAATTCATTTCGCATATTAAGGCGACTATTGAAACTAAGGTTGATGAATTCCTAGAGGAAAAACTCGCAGAAGCCATACCAATGGCAACAATGTTTCTGGGTTCTGGAATGATCGACAAGGTTAAGCAATCACTGGTCGAAAACCTTGCTAAAGCTATACCGGAACTAGGTGAAATGTTTGTCACTCATCTCGAAAAAAATATGGATGTCGAAACTGTAGTCCGTGAAAAAGTCGAAGCTTTTTCAAGTGATAAGCTGGAGGAAATGTTGCTAAGTATTATGAAGCGTGAATTCCGCTTCATCGAATGTGTCGGAGCAGCTCTTGGTTTTGTAATAGGATTAACTCAGCTTGGTATTTTATGGCTATTATAAATAGAACGGATAGTTATGGCATAGCAATCATACTTTCACTTGGATTGATTATCGCTACTTTTATAGGAGGGAGATCACTTGAGAAAATGCGATCAGCGGATAACGGCATCAACGTTAAAGGCGTAGCAGAAAAACGTATTACGTCCGACTTAGCTTCGTGGCGAGGGCAAATCACCCTCATGGACAAAAATCTAGCCAATGGCTACGACACACTTCAAAAACAATATAAAACTACAGTTGACTATCTAAAAAATAAAGGAATCTCAGAAGAAAACATCGAAGAAGGAACTATCAGTACAAGCACGAAATATTTAAGAGATAATAAAGGTCACGTCACCACTCAAATCGATACTTACACATTAAAAAAAAGCTTCACTGTAGAAACGTCTGATGTGAACTTAGCCAAGCGTTTAGCCAAGGAATCCACCGTACTCATTCGAGAAGGTATAGGATTCCAGACTTATGCTCCAAGCTACTTCTTCACCAAACTCGAAGAACTAAAATTAGACTTGCTTGAAAAAGCTGCAGCCAATTCAAAACTTCGAGCGGAGCGATTAGCTAAAAGCGCAGGAAACGAGGTTACAGGTGTAGTCTCTGCATCTCAGGGGATTTTTCAAATCACCAAACCCAATTCCACGGAAACTTCAAGCTGGGGAATGTACGACACCTCATCTATAGAGAAAAAAGTCCGAGCAGTCGTCACAATAGAATTTCGTACAGAGTAAGAATATTAATAAGCACAAAAAAAGCCCTACAGTCTTGCAGGGCGAAAATTAATTTGTACAAATTCTGTATTTTTATTTGGCTGAGTTTGCACGAGCAGCAAGACGCGATTTCTTACGGCTTGCCTTGGAAGCGTGAATCACACCGTGCTTGGCTGCCCGGTCGTAAGATGAATTAACATCCTTAAGAGCAACAGATGTCTTTTCCTTGTCTCCATCCTTAATAGCGTCATCAAGACGGCGCTCTGCAGTCTTCAGTGAGCTCTTAATCCCACGGTTTCGGGTCTGCTTGACCTCGTCACTGCGCATTCGGCGCTTGGCTGACTTAATGTTAGGCATTTTTAAAAATTTCGCAATTCAGCGAAAAGAGCTGGGCAAGCTACTAAAAATTCTGGCCTTGTCAACAGGTTAAATGAGTAAAATCAGCCAAGTATTCTCTGCAATTGGCTAGCAACCTGAATAAAAACTTCTGCTGGGGCAGAGTCTGGCGCACCTGCAACAACTGGAATGCCACTATCTCCGCCTTTTCGAATCTCGGTAAAAATAGGTATCTCACCTAAAAACGGAACCCCTTGGCTCCCCGCTTCGTCTTGACCTCCTCCATGTCCAAAAATCTCTACCCTTTCACCGCCTGGGGCAGTGAAGTAGCTCATATTTTCCACTATGCCAAGAATTGGCACATTGACTTTTTTAAACATCTCAATGCCTTTACGCACAACTCCAATAGAAGCTTCCTGCGGGGTAGTTACAATTAAACCTCCATCAAGCGGTACGGTTTGACATAGGGAAATTTGAGCGTCGCCTGTCCCAGGAGGCAAATCAACAATCAAGTAATCAAGGTCTCCCCAGAGCACCTGCGAAATGAATTGCTGAATAGTTCGCATGATCATTGGCCCTCGCCAAATAACTGGCTGGTCGTCCTGCAATAGAAATCCCATACTCATCAACTTAATCCCATGATTCTCAAGAGGGATTAATTTTTCATCGTCCTCTGTCACAGCCGGACGCTCATTAACGCCCATCATTAAAGGAATACTAGGACCATAAATATCGCAATCAAGTAAACCGACGCGGGCCCCAAGGTGAACTAAACCACAGGAGAGATTAGCAGAGACAGTTGATTTTCCGACACCCCCCTTACCACTGGCTACAGCGACAACTTTACCAATTCCTGGCATTTTCTCAGGGCCTTCAGTCTGACTGGGCGCACTACCTTCTGGCTGATTAATCTTTACATGAGCCACGCGAATTCCATCAACCGCTTTTAACACTTTCTGGCATTCTGACTTGATCTGCTGAGCAACCTCAGNATTATTACTTGTAAGCTGCACTAAGATACTTACGGCACCATTAGCCACAGTTACTTCCTTGATTATGCCGAATGAAACAATATCNCGAGAATATCCAGGGTAATTAACCTCTTTGAGTGCATTTAAAATATCATTTTCGTTAGGCATAAAAAGACGCGAAACTGTTACTTAAACATTTAAGGTTGGCAAGCGAGCAAGCGAGAATCGTTGAAACTTGTAACTCTTAGGCAACCAAATGGGTTTAATGTTGTTATATCATATGTAAACACTGAAAAGTAGATTCAAATGACATATACCTATTTCACTTGATTCGTTGTTAATTAATATTTTATCAATGCTAATATTGCGGCCTAAATGCTATTCATCTAATGGAATCAACTGAAATACTTCCAAGCGATGATCTAAGATCGGACGAAGAAATAGTCGCGGCTGTCGTAGAGGGGGAAGTAGATAGTTTCGAGGAATTGATCTTACGTTATCAACCTAGAATTTTTGGAATGGCTAGGAAATATTTCCGCAACGAATCAGATGTGGAAGATGTGGTTCAAACTATTTTTACTAAAACATTCCAAAAACTCAGAAGTTTTAAACAAACCGCACCATTCGAGCATTGGTTTATGAGACTATCTGTTAACACTTGTTACGATGCACTTCGCCGCCGAGCCAAACATCGCGAGCAAGCCGTCACAGATTTATTGTTTGAAGATGAATCGTGGGCTAATCGGCTCGATAATATTCCTGATTCCGATGATCCAGAAGCTCTAGATAAAGCTAGTGAACTAGTTCACTCAGTAATGGGCCAAATCTCTGATAAAGCTAGGATTGTACTTACCATGCAAGAGCTAGAGGGNAGGTCGATTAANGAGATTTCAGAGCTTACAGGATGGTCTATTTCACTGGTAAAGGTACAAGCATTTCGCGCTCGAAAGGAAATGCGAGCTGCTGTTGAACGCTTTCTTAAAAAAGAAGAAAAATTGTAACCTTAGGCCCCAAATCAACGTTTTTAGAAAAAGATCGTGAGCGCGTCNGATAAAGATAATAAATTTCTTAAGTTAGCCAAGGCCATACCTCTCAATGAGCAGGGCCCATCTGGCTTCTCTAAGCGCATAATGGTTAAGGTTCGAGAACAAAATTCCCGAGAAACAACGATGGCAGACGAACGCTTTCTAAGGTTTGCTAGAAATATTTCCGAAAATCAGCATACTCCGTATAAATTTGAAAAACGGATTATGGCTTTGGTTCTGGATTGGAAAACAGAGAATCCCTTTACTGTTTGGTCACGTGTATTATGGAGAGCAGTTGCCCCTTGCATTGGGATAATGGTCCTTACAGCTTTGATAGCATTCAATCAAGATGCGCCCATCACGGATTCACAACCTTGGTTAAGTATGGATAATCCTGAAGAAAATTTTGAAATTGATACCACAGACTTTGAAACTGTAATGCTAGCGTCCTTTGACGACCTTGAATACACATGGTAACTGCTTGGAAACCTATTCTTGCTGCTATTATAATCTTCGTTGCCGGAGGTTTGACTGGAAGTTTTATAGTTGATTTTACAACGCCTGAACCGGCTCGTGCATTTCCTCGAGAACTTTCACAAGATACACAGAAGCAAAACAATGGGCACCGACAAGGAGCTCGCGTAGAAGGGCAACTTGAATGGCTCATGCGAAGAATGCAACGCGATCTAAAGCTCTCAGACAATCAAACAGAAAAAATACAAGCAGCGTTTAAAGAAAGTCGCGAGGAAATGAAAACAGCTTTTGATGAATTGCAACCACGGCTACGTGCATCTACTGAAAAATTAAAAGAAAAGCTTAGAGGAGATTTAACAGAAGAACAGATTGAAAAATTTTCAAAATACCTTCGGCCTCCTAATTCTCGTGATAGATTCAAAGCAGGCCCCGGCAAACGTCCTCCTGGCGTAAGAGGGGAGAATCGACCTCGCAGAGGAGATCGTCTTCGTAATTTGCGGAACCCCGATCATAATCAGGATTCGGTGATTAAAAAACTCAATTAATTAATTCTACCGAGTAGCAGTTCGCAAAAAGAATCAACGTTTTCATCTTCGGGCCAATCCAATAAATCGCACTGCATCTGGTTTCGGAACCATGATCTCTGACGTTTAGCAAACTGACGAGTCTTGATCTTTACCTTATCAACCACACTTTCTAGGCTCAATTCACCATCCAACAAATCAAGCACCTGCCGATACCCTAATGCCTGACAGGCATTTCGATTATCACGGAGCCCTTGTTTGATTAAAATTTGAGTTTCTTCAATAAGACCTAGGCTAAACATCTCATCTACCCGTTTATGAATGCGTTGATTAAGAACATCTACCTCCCGATTAATACAAAAAAGATTTTCAGGGGCTCGTTTCAACTTGTCCCATCCTATTCTTTGCTCAGAATACGGCCTGCCAGTAAGCCTAATCACTTCTACAGCCCTCAAAACACGACGAGGATTTTTAAGGTCTATCTGTTTTGCTGCCTTAGGATCTTTAATCTTCAACTCTGCAACAAGGCTCTCAAATGGCAATAAAGACAATTCATCACGAAGTAATTCATCACTTGGAGGGCTGTTTCCAAGACCTTCCATTAGTGCTCGAAAATAAAGCCCTGTCCCTCCACAAAAAATAGGTATTCGCCCTCTACTTGAAATAGACTCCGATGCACTTTTAGCCAAACGAACAAACTGTGCAGCATCAAAAGCCTCTGATAATTGAGCAACATCAATCAAGTGATGTGGAACCTCCGCCTGCTCTTCAGCACTGGGCTTCGCTGTTCCTATATTCAGTCCGCAATACACTTGCATAGAATCAACTGAAATAATTTCCCCTCCCAATCTTTTAGCCAAATGCATCGCAAGAGCTGACTTCCCACTAGCCGTTGCACCAGTAAGATAAATCGTCGCCCCATTCACGCTTCGGTTTTCTCTTCAGACGGAATCTCCGCTTTTGACTCTGAGGGGATCTTGCCTTTTTTAGCCCATGTCTGGCCCGGCTTTGGTTTTTTGAATGAAAGCAGAAACATAAGCCCGACACCTCCGCAAATACCACTGTCAGCCACATTGAAAGCAGGAAAGGGGAATGGAATATAAAACTGCAAAAAGTCTACAACATGATGATGTACCACTCGATCGATCAAGTTNCCCGACACCCCTCCGAGAATCAATCCCAACGCTAATTGCCCTAAGGGATCCTCTACACCAAAATGCTTTCTAAATACCCAAAGAAAGACCAATGCTACAACCGAAAATATTGCTAGCCAAAAATTATTACCGCTAAAAATGCTCCAAGCAGCACCCGTATTGCCATAATGTACCAATTTGAAAAAGCCCTCNACTACTACTATCGAATCATCAAATGTAGGACCCGGAATTTTATGTATCACCATCCATTTGGTGATCTGATCCAAAGCAAGAATCACTAGCCCTATCAAAAGGATTCGAAAGTTTTCAATAACAGCTTTAGGCATAATTGCTGGCCCAATTTGGCCCATTTCAGAAGCTAATGGCAAGCCCTGCCAGTTTAAAATATCAAACTAATTTAAAAAAAATGAATCTTTTTCGTGACAAAACTGTGAAAGGCAATAAATTCTGTCGCCCTCTGGTTGAGTGACCCCTTCGTCTAGTGGTTAGGACACCGCCCTTTCACGGCGGTAACACGGGTTCGAGTCCCGTAGGGGTCGCCACTTACGCTTCTATAGCACATACTATAATATTACCTAGGGATCCCTCTTGTCCGGCCTCTTTAATAGGCCTTCCTAAAATGGCACAAATTGACCAAATAAAGCTTATTTGATTACTCTGGGGTTTCTATACAATAAAACCCGTTTTGAAAGATCTAAAACAATTGGGACAAATAACCAAAGTCCCCACTATACGAGATGCATCCACACTTGAGAGAATTGATAATCCCTCACCAAGTCGATCGTACGAAGTGACACTACACTCAAAGGAGTTTACCTCGCTTTGCCCTGTCACTAGCCAGGCTGATTTTGGGGAAATTACCATCAGTTACTCCCCAGATCGTCACCTAATTGAAACAAAGTCTTTGAAAATGTACTTGGCTTCTTATCGAAACGAAAAACTATTTAATGAACAAACAGTTAATACGATTCTTGATGATCTAGTTGGGGTACTTAATCCAAAATCTATATGCATTCATGGCGTTTTCTCTCAGCGTGGGGGAATACAATTAACAGTCAAAGCATGTTACCCTGACAGTTAATTAATGTTTGCAGATAAACCAGCGAGTAAAACAGTCGTTAGCCTGTCCGGAGGGATGGACTCTACTGGATTATTAATGCATCTACTGGCTCAGAATTGTGAAGTTTTTGGATTATCCTTTAACTACGGACAGAAACATATTCTCGAACTTGAGCGACTCATTGCAAATATCACTTATCTAAAATCACATAATATTTGTGTCCATCACGAAATTATAGACCTTTCGATTTTAGGAAAACTTTATTCATCAGCACTCACCGATCCAGATTGGAAAATTCCCGAAGGACATTACGAACAAGACAATATGAAGCAAACAGTTGTTCCAAATCGAAACGCTATTTTTGCTTCAATTGCTTATGGATATGCTCTTTCAATTGCCACTAAAACCAATAAACAGGTTTCAATTGCACTTGGCGTTCATTCTGGAGACCACGCTATCTATCCTGATTGCAGGCCTGAATTCTATGAGGCGATTCATAAAGCGTTTGCAGTAGGTAATTGGGATTCAGAAAAAGTAGATCTTTATCTCCCTTATATAGCTGGCGATAAACATACAATACTTAAAGATGCAGAAACCTCTATAGCTAAAGTAGGCTTAGACTTTGATACAATTTTCAAAAATACAAATACCAGCTATGAGCCCGATGAATTAGGCCGAGCTTCTGGAAGAACTGGCGCTGACATTGAACGTATTGAAGCATTTATTAAATTAGGCCGTAAAGATCCAGTTGAATATCAAAAATCTTGGGAAGAACTGACAAGGAACGATTTAACNTAAATATTAAAATTAGTTGAAACTTCATTATTTCATTAAATANATTAAATATACTCTCTGATTTTTTCTGTTCTTTAATAATCACAACTTCCACTTCTTAATGGCATAAATATTTGATTCCCATTCACGAAACATTTTATTCCTGGCAAGGCGAAGGAGTTCACTTCGGCCGCTCGGCCTATTTCATAAGAACGTTTGGTTGCCCTGTTAAATGCACATGGTGTGATTCTGCTGGCACATGGCATCCTGACTATGCGCCAGAGAATATTGAAAAAATANCTGAGAAAGATTTAGTTCAGGCTGCAAAANCGACTAAATGTGATTTTGTTGTAATCACNGGTGGAGAGCCAACNATTTTTGATCTTAACGAACTTACATCTCAATTGGCAAAAGAAAATATCTCAAGACATCTAGAAACGTCTGGCGGATTTGAAATCAAAGGAGACTTTCAATGGATTACCGTGAGTCCAAAACGAGAGAAGTNNCCTTTNGATCATAACCTACNACTAGCTAGTGAATTNAAAATTATCNTAGATGAAGAGNACGCTCTGGAAGAGTGGGAAAAATATCTGAAGCCTTATAAATTAAAGATCCCCATTTGGTTAAATATTGAGTGGTCACAACGTGACAATAAGAATCTNAAAGAAAAANTTACTNCATTTNTAAAAGAAAAGGGATTCCCATACAGGGTGGGCTATCAATTTCACAAATTGTTTAAAGCAGATGAAATGGACCCTAATTCAAAACCAAATGTTCCATTAGGGGGTAATTTAGATTTGGGATATTGATGCAGAATAATCCGGAAACAGGATTGCATTAAATTCAACTTTACTCATCTGACAACATATTAATTTAGCTCTCAAAAAAATCTGTCATTATTGAATGGTACAGATTCGGCTCGAGCAAAAATGAATCGTGACCTTTCTCAGAATGTACTTTATGNANGCTAGATTTGATTTTGTTTGCACAAAGAAAATTATGAAGTTCTATCTGCTCATTNGGATAAAAACAAACATCTGTATCAATTGAGATAATTAGCGATTTAAATTTAGAGCTTAATTCTCCTATTTCTTGAATCTTATTCTCAAGAGTGAACCTTTGCCAGGCATTAACGATTCTCAAATAACAATTCGCATCAAATCGTTCTGAAAATTTCTTAGCTTGGTAGTTAAAATACGATTCTACAGAATGCGTAATTCTATATCTTGCACCATCTTCATCCTTCGGAATAAGACTTTTCCTTGCCCGTTCGGCCATAATCGAAAGGGACACATAGGTTTTATGCCCAATCATACGAGCTAATTCCAAACCTAATCTAGGCGGATCATCATGTGTATAATTTCCATCTAGAAAAAAAGAATCACTTTCAATAGCCTTGATTTGCTCATAATTATGAATAATTTGAAGAGGCTGTAGTTTTAGTCCAGATGCAATAGATACAACCCTCTGCACTTTTTTTGGATAAAGCATTGTAGCTAACATGGCAAGCAAACCACCGAGTGATGGCCCTACAACTGCATGAAGGCTTTTGATTTCAAATGAATCAACCAATCTCATTTGAGATCGGACAATATCTACAAATGAAATCCAAGGAAAAGTTGCCATATACCTTTGACCCGAATCAGGATTAATAGAGTCAGGGCCAGTTGAACCATAACATCCCCCAAGATAGTTGGCACATATCACAAAATATTTTGAGGTATCTATTACTGCACCTTTTCCTATAAATTTATTCCACCAACCAATCTTGCACTCTTCCGTCCATAGTCGATCTACTGGCTCACTTACTGACTCACGGAAACCAGCTGCATGCTGGCTTCCGCTTAATGCATGAAAAACTAAAATCGCATTGTTTTTTTCTTTATTAAGCNTGCCATAAGTTTCATATGCCAAACATGCACTAGTAAGCTCCTCCCCGCCCTCAAGCAAAAACGGCTTCTTGGAGTTGGCGAACTGATATTCGCCCACNGAAATATTCAAGGTTTCGCCTTCAGACCGCTGAGACATCACTTGAATTATTTAACATGAATTTATTTAGACTTATGCAAGAGCTTGATCCAGATCGGCAGTAATATCCTCAATATTTTCGATGCCAACACTTAATCTAACCATTTCAGGAGTTATCCCCCCATCACGCTGTTGATCTTCATTGAGTTGGGAATGCGTGGTCGATGCTGGATGAATTGCNAAACTCTTTGCATCGCCAACATTTGCCAAATGTGAAAATAGTTTTAATTTATTTATAAAGCCTTCCCCCGCTTCTCTCCCTCCCTTTATTCCAAATATAACCATAGAGCCACCTTTGCCATTAAGATATTTTGAGTTCAATTCACTCATTGGATCACCTTCAAGGCCAGGAAAACGAACCCAATCCACTGAATCGTGCCTCTGAAGGTGTTGAGCAACTTTTAAAGCATTTTCGCAATGCTTTTCCATTCTGAGAGGAAGAGTTTCAATTCCTTGCAAAAACATCCAAGAATTATCTGGTGATATACAAGCTCCCAAATTCCTTAAAGGAACAGTGCGCATTCTAAGGATATAAGCCAATGGAGCCAACATATCCGGGAGGTCATGCCCCCATCTTAAACCATGATAGGAGTTATCAGCCTCATCATATAGAGGATGTTTACCTGCACCCCAATTAAACCGACCGCTATCGATTACAACCCCTCCAATTCCTGATCCATGCCCTCCAAACCACTTGGTCAGAGAGTGAATAATAATATCACAACCATGGGCAAGTGGCTGTGTAAGGTAAGGTGTTGAAAATGTCGCATCCACCACAACAGGAATTCCATGTGATTTTGCGATTGCAGAAACCTTGTCTAAATCCGTTATTTCTAAAGCAGGGTTTGAGACTGTTTCACAAAATATTGCTCGAGTTTTATCGTCAATTGCATTGCCAAAAGCTTCTGGATCATTTGAATCAACAAACTTAACTGTGATACCCAATTTAGGTAAAATATCATTAAATTGTGTATAGGTGCCCCCATACAAGTTCCTTGCGCTTACAATATTATCTCCGGCCTGAGCAAGGTTTATAATCGAATAAAAAACCCCACTAGTACCAGAAGCCAAACTTAAACCGCCCATCTCGTGTGCTCCCTCCAATAGTGCAACTCTTTTTTCTAAAACGTCATTAGTTGGATTCATCAAACGAGAATATATATTCCCCAGCTCTTGAAGGGCAAAAAGCTTAGCAGCATGTTCTGTGTCTTTGAACTGATAGGATGATGTTCTATAAACAGGAACTGCTCNCGAGAGAGTGGTTGGNTCGACAGTGTACCCACCATGCAANCATGTAGTTTCAAATTTCATAATATTTNAAAGAGATCGCAATTAGAGTTGAGATCCAAAAAAAAGAACGTCGGCAAAAAAAAAGATTTTTTCAATGAATTAAATCTATCAAACGCAAATAAAGGCTTTGGCTAGTGTGCACTTCAATTAGATTGATAACGTAAAATTAAAACACCAACCCATATTGTCATGGCTAAATAAAGTAGGCTCCAGCCTAAAGCCAAAGGAAATTGGCGTGATATCAAAGGGAAATTTTTTTTATACCACTCATTAAATTTTTTAGATCTACATAATAAAGCATTAGCTAAAGCATCTAAAAAAAATATAAACCATATAATAACTTCGAAATTTATTTTCATACGCAGTACGTTTATTTACAGGGCTTAAATCCAAACAATTTCCCCTTCTTAATCTTTTGAGCAACTTTAGGAGGTAGACTTTTTTCCCAGCCAGACTCACCTTTTCTTATCATGTTAAGTACATTACGAGAAAAAATCTTAAGGTAATTCTCATTATAATTTTCAATATCAATAATATTTCGGTTTTGTTTGAGAAACGCATACAGATGCCTAAGCTTCTTCGGAACTTTAAGGTTTTCTAGTGTAATCTTGTCTGAAGAGTCTTTTTCTAAAAGAGGGTAGACATACAACTTTAGATCATTTTTAAACAATCTTCCAAAAGCCTCAAGAATTCCGCCATCTAATTTAGAATAATATTTCTCATCGAAAATTTCACGAAGTGTAGGAATTCCCATTACGATACCTATCGGCTTTTGGGTATGACGAAAAAAGAATGAAGCAAGCCGGTAATGCGTATCATAATTTGAAATCAAAACTGGATAACCAAGCGTCCCTAACAAATCAACCCGATCAAGAAAATCCTGATAGTTTATTATTCCGTGATCATTTAGGTTACGAAGAGTCATTTCAAGAACTACCAATGGTCTTTCTTTCTTCATTTTTGACTCCTTACAAAACTGCGCTAGAGCTCTCTCTAACATATCGATCGACACTCTGGTGACAGGACGAAAGCTACCTCGTTCTACCAGCACTGCCCGCTTATACAATAGCTCCGAAGGCTGTACCACTTCCCCATTAGCCTTAAACATTGCGGCATCTGACAACCCTTTCTGAACGAGTTGCAAACTCATCAACCTATTATCTACCCCTTTGAAAGCCGGCCCATTAAAACGAATCATATCAACCTCAATACGGTCCATGGACAGTTCATCCATAAGGGAAAGAATCAACTTTTCTGGCTCCTTGTATAATAACATCGCACCGTAAATAAGATTTACTCCGATAATACCCAAAGCTTCCTGTTGCTGAACATTTTCCGAATCTAGCATGCGTAAATGAATAATTATTTCTGAAGGATCAGCCTTTGGCCTGTGCTGAAAACTTATGCCCATCCATCCATGATATTCACCTTTACCAAGATAACTCTTAGCCTTGACCGTATCAGCAAAACTAAAAAATCGCGTTTTCCCACCACGCTCAGAAGTCAATCTTTTAACAATTAATTCGAACTCGCGCCGCACCATCGTTTCCAAACGAGATAGGCTAACGTAACGCTCTTCTTTGCCATAAATAACATCACTAATTGTCATGTCATAGGCCGACATAGTTTTGGCGATTGTCCCAGAGGCTCCTCCAACCTTAAAAAACCATCGCGCTACTTCTTGACCCGCTCCTATTTCAGAAAATGTACCATAAATCTCCTGATCCAAGTTAATTGACAAAGCTTTTTGCCTCGTCGATGGACGGGAACTCTCTTTAGGCATGAGGGAATTCAATACGAGCTTTAAATAATAATCCTTAAAGTGACAAAAAAGAAAAAATTAGTTGTAAGTTTTTGTGTTGTTTTTTTTAACGTTAGAAATTCCAGATGATTTAGCCCTCGACTTTTTCCACTCTTCCTCAATAAAACTTTGAGTTTGAATAGGGCTTTTTTGCATAGCCTCAACAAATCTGGTCCACTCTTTTTTTTGTTTAACGGGTAGTCCGTCGATTATTTTTTGAAAGGCTGATTTATCTGTTTGAACTAAGGGATCTATCAGTTTACCTAAAGTAGATGCATACAGAATCTTATCATGCTTCAAGTTGATTAAGGTCATTGCATAATTAATGTCATAGTATCCGTCATTTATTTTATGCCAATCAGCAATTGGATCCCTAGGCATATCAAATCCTTTAACCTTTGCTTCAATTTTCCATTGACCAAAATTGCCAACCTTGGATAAGCCTACTTGGCGCCCCTTATTCCATAACACTGCTTCAACTGCCTTATCGCCTGAAAATTTTATCCATAACCCATGATTACGGCTTTCTTCATCTAACACTCCATAATGAATAAACTGATCCGACGACCAGATAAATGCCAACGAACGAGGTAAAGGCTTTAGAGTTGGATTATAACTTTCAAATTTTTCACCCTGTCGATAGCAAGTAACGGTGAGTGGATCTATTTCAGTATCACATTCGAATCTATGAATAAATCCATTCAACTCTCCATATTCCCCATAATCCCAATGCCAGCGTTCGACATATCTACCGTCACGTTCGATTTGAACCTGAGCCGGAAAATATAATGTGTTGTCCCTTCCTACAGATGCAGGAACATCTCTTTTAATGAAAATTTTCTCTTCCTCTTTGGAGAGTACTCCCGCATAAAAAAATCCATAATAGCCCAAGCTTATGATAAGCAACCCCATAAGAACAATTAAGTTCCTAGTATTTAGGCTAGGAATCCGAATACCTTCTTTTTTTAAACAGTCCGAGATCAACTCATTTTCGAGAAGACCTATTTTATCTAAATCATCAAGAATACTTCGAAGCTCATTTTCGACTCTTTGATTCATAACTGCTTATGGTTCCTTTCATATCTCCTAACTCCTTAGCCACTCCTTCCAAACGGTTTAAAAAATGAACAAGCTTGTCATTATCCAAATGCTTTTTGTTTCTAATAACTCCTCCAAGATGCCTTGCAAGTGCTTCATTTATCACATCAGTAGGCCGCTTACCATTAGACAGGGCTTCTGACTGCACAAGCTCCCACAACCGGGGATCAACTCTAAAAGACTTAGTTTCCTTTTTATTTTCTACTTTTGGACGCCCCATTTTAAAACGCTTTTGTGACTTAGTTACAAAGACAGTATTTAGATGACAAAACTTTTTACAACCAAAATCACAGAATCCATTTTGAATTNAATCAGCTCANACAAGTTTTTTAAACGCTTTCAAAACATCGTCAATTTCCTCATTTCTAACCGTCAAATTTGTAACCGCTCGGAGCGTATTTGTACCAGTTTGGAGTAATCGAACCCCCAACCCCTCAAGACGCCTGCTTAAATCGGCAGCGTCATGATCGCCAGTGTTAATGAAAACCATATTGGTTTCGGGGCCAGCCCCATCAACTTTAATGCCAGAAATTTTGGCCAACCCTTCTGCCAAAATTTTGCAATTATAGTGGTCTTCGCTTAAACGATCGCGGTTGTTCTCTAAGGCATAACGAGCAGCTTCAGCAAGAATACCGACCTGACGCATAGCGCCCCCTTGTTGCTTCCGATAAAAACGAGCCTTCTCAATCGCAGAAACGGACCCAGCTAATAATGATCCAACAGGAGCTCCAAGACCTTTAGAAAAACAAACACTAACGGTATCAAACAACGATGCATACTCATCCTCTCTGATCCCGCTAGCAACTGAGGCGTTCCATAACCGGGCTCCATCCAAATGCAATAAGAGATTATGTTTACGAGCCACTTCAGTAACAGACTGCATTTGTTCTAGTGGCCAAATAGTTCCACCGCCACGATTATGAGTGTTTTCAAGACAAACTAGACTTGGCTGGGCAAAGTGGTTGTCATTCGGCGGAATAGCAGCTTCGAGTTGATCTGCCGTAAACATGCCTCGATCACCTGTAAGAAGTTTGCACTGCACTCCGGCTAATGCAGCCGGAGCACCTGCTTCATAAAAATATATATGCGAATTAGCATCTAACAAAATAGCGTTACCAGGCCGAGTATTCACTCTAATAGCCAATTGATTTGCCATGGTTCCAGATGGAACAAATACAGCAGCATCCTTGCCTAGCANCTCTGCAGTCTGCTGCTCTAAATCCTGNACAACTGTGTCGTCACCNAATACATCATCTCCAACAACCGCATTTGCAATAGCATTTCGCATTCCCCCGTCAGGCTGGGTGATAGTATCGCTTCTAAGGTCGATCATTCCGTTAAGCATAGAGGAGCATCATCCTAGTTTGCAAAGACACTGGCAACGCTTTTGGACGAAACGGTCTATTAGAATTGTTGATTTAAACAACTATCTTGCTAGTTTCTTTGAGCTTTAAAAAAGTAAATGGGTGACAAAAAAAACATTAAAACTGGTATTTTAGTTGAAAATTCTTCGCTTTATCAGCGATATCTTGACGAACGGAGTGAAATTCTCCGGCATAAATGGCTTGAATCAGAAAAGGAAGGCCACGACATTGGTTTCGAGCGGGCATTATTGGATTGGGTGATTGATCATCGCGCCGAATGGCGCAAGAAGATGCACTAAAACTTATCCCGCCTGTTTCCTTTAAAACGGTTCAGAGAGATCGAAAAGGGACATGAATTGGAAGACTCTAAATAATAATATTTTTCAAACCGGTAAATTCGGCGCCGGCTCTTTTTTTTGCACCTACTGCATTCGTTATGGCTGAAAATAAAATATTAATGGACTCCGATGGAGTCCAACGGGCTTTAACACGAATCGCTCATGAAATAGCAGAGCGAAATACAGATGCCATACGGGTTGGGTTGATTGGCATTCAAAGAGGCGGAATTCATTTGGCTAAACGCATAGCCGAACTTCTATCAGGAATATGGGAAGAAACTGTTCCTTTCGGGGTAATCGACGTAAGCATGCACCGAGATGATATTGCCCAACGTGGAGTAGTCACTGTACAGCCCACAGAAGTACCATTTGATGTCGAAGGAAAAACTATAATACTAGTTGACGATGTGCTCTTCAATGGCCGTACCGTTCGTGCTGCTCTTGATGCAACACACCATCTAGGCCGTCCTCAATCGATTCAGCTTGCCGTGCTCATTGATCGCGGCCACCGAGAACTCCCTATCAAGCCGGATTTCGTTGGTAAAAATATTCCTACTGCGCTCGATGAAAGAATTGATGTTTCGCTTACTGAAACCGGGGGGGATGATATCGTCACATTGCTGCCCTTTAAACTAGAAGAATGACTTGGACTAGAAAACACCTGCTCGATATAGAGTCACTTAATGCAGAGGAAATCCGAACAATCCTCGATACCGCCCTTGCCTTCAAGGCCGTCGGAGAACGCACAATCAAAAAAGTACCAGCGCTCAGTGGCCGCACTGTTGTAAATCTTTTCGTTGAACCATCAACTCGCACACGCATCAGTTTTGAACTAGCTGCAATGCGACTTAACGCTGATGTTATAAATTTTACAGCCGAGTCATCTTCTCTCCGCAAAGGAGAAACTCTTCGAGATACTGGCAAAACACTAGAAGCGCTCAGTGCAGATATCATTGTCATAAGGCATAGTGCAGAAGGAGCTCCTCATCTGCTTTCACGAGTAGTAAATTGCAGCGTAATTAACGCTGGTGACGGGGCACATGAACATCCAACTCAGGCTTTGCTTGATACTTTTACTATAGTGGAGAAAAAGGGAGACATAAAAGGACTAAATGTCACCATTCTTGGAGACATTCTTTACAGCCGTGTAGCCCGATCCAACATCTGGGCGCTAACTAAGTTAGGCGCTAAAGTCACTCTTTGCGGCCCCCCAACTCTTGTCCCCCGAATTTTCGAGCAAATGGGATGCACTGTAACTCATGACGTCGACAAAGCACTCGCTAACGCCGATGTGGTTGACCTACTTCGTATTCAACACGAAAGACAGCGACTGAGCGCTTTCCCTAGTATTGGAGAATATCGCTCTCTCTTCGGCTTAACGACTGAGCGATTTAAATGTTTGAAGAAAGATGCAATAGTAATGCACCCAGGCCCAATCAATCGAGGGGTAGAAATTGATAGTGAAATCGCAGACCATCCCAGATCAACTATTCTCGACCAAGTAACCAACGGACTTGCTGTACGCATGGCTGTTATGTTCTTGGTNTCAGGAGGTAAAACGCTTCCAAAGCCAACCGACTAATTATTTCTATTCTATCATGAGTCGGTCTTCCATCGCGTTGATTTTTAATCCAACAGCTCGCGGCAATAACGCCGTGAAATTCCGTAAATGGCTCGGACAGTTGCCTAATAATGTAACCTTAATTGAAACTACAGCACCAGGCAGTGCTAGCGGCTTGGCTGAGCAAGCTATTAAAGATGGATTCCAAACAATAGTCGCATCAGGCGGTGATGGTACAATTAATGAAGTAGTCAACGGCATTGGGCAAAAAAAACGAGAACTTGACGAAGTATCCCTTGGGATTCTTCCACTGGGAACTATGAACGTTTTTGCTAGAGAGCTTGGAATATCACTTTCAATAAAAAAGGCCTGGAATACTATACAACTTGGGCATACTCGAAAGGTCGATCTGCCTATAGCCAAACTTCACACCCATTCAGGCTTAACAGAAAAAGTTTTTATTCAAATGATTGGAGCAGGCTTGGATGGGGATGCGGTTGGAGGTGTAAGCATTCCACTTAAACGTAAAGTGGGAGCTCTTGCCTACTTGGCATCTACACTTTCTGCATTACGAGCAACCCCACCAAAACTCACAGCAAAATGGGATGGGGGAAGTACTGAAGGNGAATGGATGTGCGTTGGTAATGGCAAAATGTATGGAGGCCCATTTACCTTATTCCCTAAAGCAATGGTAGACGACGGCAAACTTGATCTTTGCGTGCTTCCAAAAGTAAATAAGAGAANCATAGCTCATGCAGTCATTGCTATGCTTCGGGGNAGNCTCAATAGCTGGCCGGGTATAATTTATCACCGAGTTTCTGAATTAACCATTGAAGGACCAACTGATACACGTATTCAAGCAGATGGTGACTATATTGGAAAATTACCACTTCAAATTAGAGTCTTACCAAGAAAGCTAAATGTCCTTGTTCCAAAAACAAACAAAGTTTGATCTAAATAAAATGATTTCTTGCCGCTTGGACGATATTCACCAAAGCTGAATCCAGATGAGTTTGATAGGAAAAGTTTATCTCGTTGGGGCCGGGCCTGGAGATGCCGGATTACTCACACTGCGAGGAGCNGAACTATTACGCCAAGCAGACGTAGTAGTATATGACGCACTTGTAAATCGAGAATTACTAACATTGGCCCCACAATCTGCCGAAATCATATATGGCGGAAAAAGATCGAACGATCACGCCATCCCTCAAGACGAATTAAATCAGTTGCTTATTGAAAAAGCTAAAGAAGGGAAAAAAGTGGTTCGACTAAAAGGAGGAGACCCTTACATCTTTGGAAGGGGTGGTGAAGAGGCAGTAGAATTGCAGCATGAAAAAATTGAATTTGAGGTCATTCCTGGCATTTCATCCATCGTAGCGGCACCCAACTACGCGGGAATTCCATTAACCCATCGAGACCATTGCTCAAGTTTTACTGTAATCACAGGGCACGAGGACCCAGAAAAAAAAGAAACTGCAGTAGACTGGGCTCGCCTTGCTCAGGAATCTGGCACCAAGGTTGTGCTTATGGGGGTTGAAAGAATCGGCAAGATTGCAGATAACCTAATGAANCAAGGACTCGCTAAAGATACACCGGTCGCCATGGTACGTTGGGGCACCACCGGCCGACAAAAAACCATATCAGGAACACTCGAAACAATCGCTGATATAGTTCTCAAAACCAAATTCAAAGCACCGGCAGTCACAATCATTGGCACTGTCTCTAAACTTCGAAAATCATTAAATTGGTTTGAAAACCGGCCACTCTTCGGCCAACGCATAGTTGTAACACGGACTAGAAAACAAGCCAGTAAACTCACTCATACCTTGAAGGAACTCGGAGCAGAGGTTCTAGAGATTCCCACGATAAAAATCGTCCCACCAAGTGACAACGAGCCCGTTATTCAATCGATCACTGGTATCGGCAGCTATGACTGGATTATTTTTACTAGTCCAAATGGAGTANTTCATTTCTTTGACTACTTCTTTAAAGCATATAGGGATATACGCGAAATTGGAAATATACGCTTCGCAGCAGTAGGCCCAGCCACAGCAAAAAAATTAGAAAATCTTAACTTAGCTATAGATCTGATGCCTAAGGTCTATACTGCTGAAGCAGCGGCTAATGCTTTANTGAAATATCAAAATGTAGAAAATGTTAACGTACTACTCGCCAGAGCTGAGGAATCCAACTCTGAATTACCCAAGCTCTTAGAAGCTCAAGGAGCTATAGTAGACGACATTGCATTTTATAAGACTGTACCTGAAACAGAAGACAGAAACGGAGCTGTTGAAGCTTTTGAAGAAGGAGGAGCAAATTGGATTACGTTTGCTAGCAGCTCAGCAGTAAAGAATTTTGATGCTCGATTCGAATTAGTTAAAATATGTAAAAGTAATCCAGAACTTAAGCTTGCTTCCATAGGCCCAGAAACGACTAAAGCACTTCGCGAATTGGAACTTACTCCTACCGTCGAGGCAAAGGACCACACAATCAAAGGTTTGTCTAAAGCCTTACTTAAAAACACAAACTAACCGATTCGAAATGATATTTTTTGTATCATATCACGGCTCATAGCCAATTGCATTCGCTTGAGGATTTCATGTCGTCGATAACGCACAATTTCATCTAGCCAAACGCTTGAATCAACTGAAACAAAAAGAGTACCTTTTCGAATTCCAGATGGTTGGGCATGTTCAGTTACGGCAGGGTCAACCGTTTGATTCCATACTTTTATCACCTCAGTTTCAGCTCTACGGCGGTCGAGCTTCAGTGAACCAAGTACATTTCTAATTACTGAACCAGCGCTAACCGCCTGATCAACATAAGCCTTCTCAATAGGGCGCAAATCCATTCCACGCCAATCCCGCAATACCTGATCTTTTGGACCTAGGCGCCGCGGTCTCTTTCTATTTCGACGCTGAAAATGGGGGACAGACAAAATGTAAGAGANCAATCAAACGTTTCATTTACCTGATAGTCAACAGGGAAACGTATTTACCGATTCAGCTTGCGGAAAAATACGACTCACGGAAGAATCCCCCTGTTATGACATTCCGAATCATTCTCTCGGCAATAGTCTTCGGCGGCCTACTTACGGCAGCAACCGCCGCAGACAAACTCGAAAAACGCAAATCTCCCAAGGGAGCTAAAACTTATATTGCTTGGCCAAAGGACGGTAAGACCGTAGGCAAAAAATTTACAGTTCGATTCGGCCTTAAAGGAATGGGAGTGGCACCTGCAGGAGTAGACAAGGAAAACACTGGTCATCATCATCTACTAATTGATGTCGACAAGATGCCAAATCTAAATATTCCGCTTGCTGCTACTGAAAATATTCGCCACTTCGGAGGCGGCCAAACTGAAGTCACCTTAGAACTCCCTCCGGGCAAACACACACTTCAGCTAGTGTTGGGCGATTGGATTCACCTCCCNCACAATCCTCCTGTCATTTCCGAAAAAATCACAATTACGGTAAAAAAATAACCCTTAATAAATAAGTTTTTTAAAACAACCCTAGCATCCGGCTGGGGTTTTTTTATATGCTTAATCAAGCACTTGACTTGACCACAAAGACTTAGGGCCGCACAACCTTTTTATGATCTTACGTTTTCTAACAGCTATTCTATTTTCGTTTGCACTCCAACAAATGGCTGAAGCCGAATACACTCTTCGTATTGATGCAGGACAATTGAAACGCATAAACACCCCAGTCAGATTTGTATTACCTGATTCAAGCCATGGGCACTGGCAACTTGTTGGACCTAATAAACAAATTTTAGCGTTACAAGTTGACGAACGCGGNGAGGGAACATTTATAATTCCAAATTTAGANGCCTTTGAAACGGCCATTTATAAATTAACCCCNACTACTCAACCAACACACCCAGCAATAGCAAAAGTAACAGAGGAAAATGGAAAACTAAAACTAACTGTCTCAGGAAGAACTGTGCTTCATTATCAAGCAGATAAAAGTGAATTGCCTCGTGATGATCTCGAACCAATCTACCGGAGAGGCGGATACATTCATCCCATTTTAACTCCAAAGGGAACAATCATCACTGATGACTATCCTCTCGATCATAAGCACCACCACGGCGTATGGTTTCCTTGGACAAACACAATATTTGAAGGGCGAAAACCAGATTTTTGGAACATGGGGAAGGGCACTGGCACAGTTGAATTTACAGGCCTACTAGGTCAATGGAATGGGCCTGTTCATGCCGGCTTTACAAGTTCACATCGTTTTGTGGACTTAATTGCTAAACCAAAAAAAGTCGCTTTGAGTGAAATATGGCGGCTGCAAATTTTTGCAATAAAGAACATTAATCAAAATGGAAATGATTCATCACTCTACCATCTATTTGATATGGAATCGGTTCAACGCTGTGCTGGACCGAATAAAGTTGAATTTCCACAATATCGGTACGGGGGTCTAGGATTTCGTGGGCACGGGGAATGGAACGGCAAGGAAAACTGTTTTTTTCTGACTTCAAATGGTGAAAGAAATCGGATTAAAGGCCACGCTACCCGAGCTCGATGGTGTCACATTGGAGGAAAAACAGGTGGTAAATTAGGCGGGGTGGGGATTCTCTGCCATCCATCTAATTTTCGATTTCCTCAACCAATGCGAATCCACCCAAAAGAACCATTTTTTAACTTTGCNCCATCTCAAACTGGTGATTGGGAAATCAAACCTGGTANAGACTATGTTTCAAGATATCGCTTTGTCGTAACCGATGGAGAACCTGACACCTTGCTACTTGAACGCTTGTGGAATGATTATGCCTATCCCCCAAGAGTTGAAATATATAATTAAATTATTCGATAAACTAAAAGAGTGATTTATCTAAAAGCGGAATCAAGCTAGAGCTAAATAACCTCCTGAATAGGCTGAGCGTTATTCGCTACCAAAAAACGAGGCCGTCCATTCAAGTCATTAACTGTTGCAGTATTCACATCAATACCCAGAGAGTGATAAAGAGTAGCATGCATCTCAGGGAACGTAACTGGTCGCTCAGTAGCTTCACCACCTAAACGGTCAGTAGCCCCTATAACTTGACCATGCTTAAAACCTCCACAAGCAAGCAATGCAGTTGAAACACGCGGCCAGTGATCTCTTCCTGCATCCTTATTGATAGTCGGTGTGCGACCAAATTCNCCCCAACACACAACAGCTACATCCTTGTCCAATCCTCGATTGTGCAAATCCTCCACCAACGCAGTAACTCCTTGATCTAACATCGGAAAATCCTCCCGAGCACGTCGAAAATTACCCCCGTGCCAATCCCAACGACTGAAAGAAAGCGATACACAACGAACACCTGCCTCAACTAAGCGGCGGGCGAGTAAAAAATGATCAAGAAGCTTTGGAGCTCCGTCAGCGACATGCTTTGACGAACCTCGACCGTAGCGATCCCGCAGTTTAACGTCTTCTTTCTCAATATCTAGAGCATCAGAAAGCTTACCAGATGTGAGGATTCCATAGGCCTGTTGATTATACGCATCCATACCTTCCATTAGGCCGGAATTATCTAAATTACGCCTAAACTGATCAAAACTCCTGAGCAAAGCCTTTCTATCCTGAAGTCGCTGCAATGTAATGCCATTAAGCGTCATGTCCTCTTTGCCTTCTGCCGCTGGCCTAAATGCAGCATGAGCTGGCCCCAGAAAACCTGCTTTTCCAGGATCACTCCATCGGATCTCACGAGTCTTAGGGCACAACCCAATAAAAGGCGGTGTGTCTGGATTTGTAGGTCCTTTAATTTTTGACAATACCGAGCCAATACTTGGCCACCCACCAGGTGGTTCATTTTTCTTGGTTCGACCAGTCATACACTGATCTGCATCATGCGCACCAGTAGCCCCAACAATGGAACGAATCACAGTAAACTTATCCATCATCTTGGCCATGCGAGGGAAAAGCTCGCAAATCTGAGTGCCAGGAACATTTGTAGAAATAGGCTTAAACTCACCCCTAACTTCTCGTGGGGCATCCATCTTCAAATCCCACATGTCTTGATGAGGAGGACCGCCAGGAAGAAAAAGGTTAATAACTGCCTTATGAGAAGAGCCAATGGACGCATTAGCCTCTAACTCCAACAAGTTGGCCATTGTCAGCCCACCAATGCCCATAGCACCGATGCTTATGAAGTCACGCCTAGCAATACCATCACAAAAATCAGGTTTACCAGTCTTACCGCCTGCTCTAATTCTCAACATTTAATTATCTACCTCCTTTCAGAAAGCAAACTCTCTAAAAAATAAGTTAATCAGACCTTATCAATTGTCGGAACCTCGAACCCAGGCCGATTGAAATCCTTGAGCAAAGCATTAGCTGCATCAGCATGGTCTCCGGTATGAATTTCATTTTCTGGATCAAAGTTAAGCCAAGGTCCAACAGTGTAATTGGAGCCGTCCTTAACCTTCACACCATTACTCATAACATCATGCAACCTTCCAAAATGCTCAAAAGCATCCTTATTATCACCAAACTGCCCGGCTTTTTTGTTGAACGGCACATTCTTACCTAGTCGATAAGAATTATTAATTAAGTGACCTACTACACAGCCATAATGAGCATCATGTACATTACCATTCGCCATGGAAGGATCGTTGGCACGAATAGCGTTAATAAAACTCCCCCAATTTCCTCCCGGAGTTATCTTTCCGTCTGGAATATCTAACTTTTCTCCCTTTTCACTGCCCTTTGCAAAGTATTCGTTACGGATAATTTTACCACCATCCTCAAAGTAATACTCATTTTCAACCTGACGCTGGTATCCCTTGTAATTCACATTGCGAACATTGAAAAATAATTGTTGGCCATTGGGATACTCAGCAATTCCAAACATACTATTTGGAGTTTCCCCTTGATCACCCCACTGAAATCTCCCACCAATTGCCATCACGCGAGTGGGGTTGGTAAGCTTAGGATCCATTGCCCAACGTGCGACATCTAACTGGTGAGTTCCTTGATTATTTAGGTCCCCATTGCCAGTTTCCCAAAACCAATGCCAATTNTAGTGGACGTAGTTTGCATGAAACGTATCAATCACCGCAGGGCCTCTCCATAAGTTCCAATCCAAATTGGCTGGAGAAACTGAAGGACTCTTAAATCCTATCCCTCCACGAGGCTTACAACAGTATCCGTAGGAAATTTTCAGTTTACCAAACTTACCGGCATTAATCATCTCGTGTAGTCCAGCTATTTTCGCGTTACTCCGGTTTTGTGTTCCATGCTGAATTACAACCCCATATTTCTTCTGAGCTGCAACTGCTATTCGTCCTTCCCTAACGTCATGACTCATTGGCTTCTCAACATATACATGTTTACCAGCTTGAGCACCCCATATAGTCATCAATGCGTGCCAATGATTAGGAGCTGCAGTAGAAATGGCATCAACTGACTTGTCTGCAAGTGCAACGCGAATATCAGCAGCTCCCTTAGGAGAATAATTCCCTTTGCGCTTAACTTCCTCTACTCGACGCGAAACAGACTTGGCATCCGGATCGACGAGATAAGCGATCTCAACATTCTTTTGCCCCATAAAACCACCGATGTGGCTTCCGCCTCGACCGTTCAATCCAGCTACTGCTATACGAACACGATCATTCGCTCCAATAATCTTTGCTCGGCCCTTTGTGCCGCTAATNACAGCTGCCGTTCCAGCAGCCAAAGAGGCCTTCAAAAAGCTGCGTCGTGTCGTAATTGGTTTTTTCATANTAATTTTGTTATNAGTTCGNTTATTAAAAGTTTTCGGGTTGGAGGAAATATTTGCAGATTAGNATAGATTGTCAACTACTCCAGACAGCAAAANCAATGCCCTAACTTAAAGAAAACGCACTGGATATCGTCGTTTAAAGCCTCTATTTATCCANTAGATTATCATCAAACCAATCTAGAAATACTTGAAGCTCTCCTTCGACCGGGTGTCGCCAGCCATGATCCTTACCAGAAGCCACAAACAATTTAGACGAAACACCAACCTCTTTTAACCTAGCATCAAAAACAAGCGACTGCTGAAAAGGCACGAGCTTGTCTTTGTCTCCATGAATCATCAATACCGGAGGATCATCAGAAGTCACATGCGTGATTGGCGAGAGCCTCTTAAAATATTCAAACCTGTCTTTCGTATTTATAACTCGCTCAAATCTTTTGGTGTTATCCGACCATTTATGAAAATCAAAAGTTGCATCTGCCTTAAAGCCACGAGAGTGAAAATGTTCGAGAATAGTCCTATTCTGTTTGCCAAAATTCACCATATCTGTGCCCGGAAAATAAACTGCCGCAGCCTGGATTCTAGAGGAGATACGATCAATTGGATCACTAGCTGTGGCTTCAGAACGCTTTGCTGCCGTTGCAAGAAATAAAGCTAATTGTCCGCCAGATGAGCGGCCCGTCACTCCTAATTTATTTTCATCGATGCCAAATCTTTTAGCGTGATAACGAATGAATCGGACTGCTCGGGGTAAATCTTTCACAATCTCCTGGAGGGCAAATTTGGGTTGACTGCNATGCATCACTGCAAAAACCGTATAACCATGATCAATCAGTCTATTAAAATTAGGATTTTTGTTAAGCTTTGGAATTGAGTGCCGACTTGAATTCATCCCTCCGCTAATCACCCAGATCACACCTGCCCCATTTTGTTCCTNCGGACTAAAAACGTCCATCAACAAACCAAGACCGTGCTTGTGTCCGTAAACGATATTCTTTTCTTGTGTAAAACCAGCAGCACTTAATTTTGGAATGACNACTATTCCTGTAAAAAAGATAGCAGCGAGGATTGTTTTAGATAACTTCCTCATTATTCCTCTTTCAATGTCTTTGACAAAATAGCTTGATGTGTCCA
This sequence comes from Verrucomicrobiales bacterium, assembly GCA_002708005.1. Lineage (GTDB taxonomy): Bacteria > Verrucomicrobiota > Verrucomicrobiia > Limisphaerales > UBA1096 > UBA1096. Next base: position 89,091 of record PAOJ01000001.1, read on the forward strand.
CTTCCCGTCGAAACTCAGCTGATGAACCTCACTGTTGTCGCCTTGGTAAAGGTAGTGTCGAGTGCCGTTTTTGGCATTAGTCCATCCAACAGGACTCCCCTTAGCTCGAGGAGCCCCGACCAGCTCGCTTAAATTAGTCATAGCCCACTCTTCGCCTTGAAGCACACTTTCACGAATGCCTCCATCAGGGCTGCGGAACGCCAAACAGTGAAGGTTATTTTTCTTGTCGTGTAACAGCGTAAAACCGTTATCCAACTGATCGGTGGTGTGGGCAATATTATACTGGTTCTTGAATCGCTGGCCGATCTCCTTAGCNTATACCAAAGCGTTTCGGCCACCCTCATATGTAAAATAACCAGGGACACGNCGGCGTTCGTTCCAATCGAAGACAAACGGCTGACGTCTTGGCCAATCGCGGGCAACATGAAAGACAACATCGCGCCTGCCATTCACCGTCAGGCCAACCGGTTGGCCCATCGCAGGCAAACGATGTACGCCTTCTGTCCTCCATGAGCGATTTTTCGCCGTAGCTGAATCGAGATTGAGCGACTGCTCATATGGCACGCCAAACATTGAGCGATAAATCACGCGCAACGTTGAGCCATCCAGCGACGCAACTATCCCTCCCTCAGCCCGAGGCATGGCCGGTAGTGGAAACTGCCGCCACTGGCCATCGAACCAAAGCTCGCGTATCTCTCCCAGCTCATCGACATAGACCACGTGCGGCACGCTGTTTGCAACCACCACTGAGGGATCGGCAGCGGCCTTGGGTAAGCCAAACATCTCGGTTAGGTTTTGCCGTGTCCACTTCCCGTCCGCCCCGGAATTCGACGCGCTAGCGTGCTCATAAAGGTGTCCGTCTGTACCACGACAGACGAGGCGCCGCTCATCTTTTGTTAAGGCAAATAATGCCGGCCTACCGGAGGCGGGCGGTGAGAGGGGCAGGGTGTATATAGCCCATTCTTTGCTCTTGGGCTCGGACACAAGTTCCATCCATTTGCCGGAAGCGTTTAGATGAACAATGTGGCGAAAACCGGACTTATTTTCCAGTCGAGCAATACTATNATTGGAAACCGGTTTGTTGCGGAACGCAAAGTATTCGCTCGTCCACTTAAGGAAATTCNNTCCAGCAATTCGCCCAAACTTCTCGACATCTTCAATCTTCTGGTGCCAGACCTTTATGTCATATTTATTTGCCCGATATTCGTGCGCGATCTCGTTTGCGACGGCATCTCTTAACTGCCGNGTTCGNCGGAGCACATTCTCCTGCGACAACCCCCCGTCCAGATGCCGGCGGACTTCCGCCTGATAATACTCACGGTACTCCGGGTTGCCGAGTAGCGCGATGAACATCTTTCGCTGTGTACTNAANCCGTACGCGCCNCCNCTATCAATAAACGCGTAGGAGTCATTTTCAGGCTTATACGGGCCACCGCGAAAGCCCCACTCGGAGTCCCAACACATGAATCGCCATTTGCCCTCTGGCAACTTACGTGCGGCGTACCAGTTGTTGTGAGGCCAGTCGAAATTTTGCCCCCAAAGGTTCAAGATCATATAGGCTGTAAAGTCCTCGATATCGACGCGCTTTTTAAGAGCCTCGTAATTCTCCTTCCGTGAAATATCGGTAGAGCCAATGAAGCGGCCCAGTTCCTCCCACGCATCACGAGTACCGCTAAGGATTGTGTTNCCNGTTTTCATGATGTCATACTCCCCCTTGCCGATGTGNGACGCCAGAAACTCCTCGTCCATCCGTTCAACAAGNTTGTACACCCCGTAGTTATTGCCGTTGACATANAGCAGGCACCACGTCCCGTTTGATACCAGCCCTCCCATGTCCTTGTGAAGGTCTCGCATCAACTGGTCTCGAATGTAGGCACCGCCGGGTGCACGGTCATTGCCGTTGGCTCTTAGTATAAGCTTGTCGAAATCCTTTACGCCAGCCGTGGGGATGATGTTGTACTTCAACTTGGGCAAGCCGTATACGTCCCTGAAATAGGCACGGTACGACTTCTTCGCCTTGAAATCGCCTCGGCGAGAAAAGCCCCCGTGCAAGCGTAAGCCAAATCCGGTCGACACCTTTCGTTTGCCCTTCGTGTTGAAAATTTCCATGTGCGAGGTGCGCTCGCTCCCCCGGCCGGTGGCACTGCTACGCATGTGTACCTCGTAAAAATCCTCCGGCTTCATCGAGATCGACATCACC
>PAOJ01000002.1 GCA_002708005.1 Verrucomicrobiales bacterium
CAAGAATCTCAACCTTTAGATGAAGATACAGAAGAAGAATCTGAATCTATTACTGAAAACAAAGAAAGCACCAGCAAAACTGTAGATAAAATTCAATCTAAAATAGACGAAAGTGATGAGGAGATTGAATCCGAACAGCAGGAAGAAGATTTTAAGGAGAAAGAACAAAGCGATCTCGGAAAAAAAGTAGGATTCATTGAATTGGGAGATATGCCTACTCGCTCCAAAATGCGTGAACGCAAAAAAAAGAAGGATAAAAACAAAGATCCCGAACGAAAAAATAATGAGGCTAAAAAAAGTGATACTCAGGAAGAAAGATCATCTCCCATTAGTCCACGCAAGCCAAAGTATACTGCACCAGCCGATGGGACATTGATTGCTATCAAGCCTCCTATTATTGTTAGAGATCTCGCTGAGGCAATGAATAGAAAACCATTTCAACTCATTGCAGACTTAATGTCATTGAACGTTTTCGCAAATGTCAATCAATCTATAGATGAACCAGCTGCCCGAGAGGTTTGTGCAAAAAATGGCTTCCGTTTTAGGCTAGAACGTAGGGAACGTGGAGCCGGATTAGCTAAAGCAGATATCAAGAAAANAGTAGTTCTTGATGCNAAAGATGAGGATGAAGANCTNCAATTACGAGCTCCAGTAGTCACAATTATGGGACATGTAGACCACGGNAAGACCACTTTACTCGATGTTATTCGCGAATCAAACATCACTGCAGGCGAAGCGGGTGGAATTACCCAACACATTGGAGCCTACACAATAAATGTACCTAACCCTGAAAATCGAAAAAAACTCGAACAGATTACCTTTCTCGATACTCCGGGACATGCCGCATTTAGCGCAATGCGTGCAAGGGGAGCAAATATTACNGATATAGTAATTTTAGTTATCGGCGCGGATGATGGCGTAATGCCACAAACAATAGAGGCATTAAGTCACGCCCAAGCTGCTGAAGTTCCAATAATTGTTGCAGTCAACAAAATCGATCACCCTTCAGCTAATCCCACAATGCCTCGGACTCAACTTCAGGAAAAAGGACTTGTATGCGAAGAGTGGGGTGGTGAAACAATTTTTGTCGATGTATCTGCATTAAAGAAAACTAATATAGATAAGCTTTTAGAAATGGTTCTACTTCAAGCGGAAGTTTTAGAGCTAAAGGCTAATCCAAACCGAAAAGCAATCGGCAATGTTGTTGAATCTGCCATGGAAGCTGGAGGTCCAACTGCTACTTTGCTAGTTCGTAAAGGCACACTGAAAGTCGGAGACATGATGGTTTGTGGTAACTTTTATGGCAAAACCAGAGCCTTAATCGATCATGAAGGAAAAAGAATCAAAGAAGCTAGCCCCTCTAGCGCTGTAAAAATTCTCGGTTTAAACGGCGTCCCGGAGGCCGGAGCCGAATTCAATATTGTTCCAAACGAAAAAGAAGCTAGGAATATTTCTGAAGANCGTGTTTTAAAAGAACGNGATGAATCAGCTGATAAAAAACGTCGAATGACGCTTGAGAACTTATTTAGCCGAACTCAATCTGATTCTAATAAAACACTCAANTTAATTATTAAAGCTGATACACAGGGGTCCGTTGAAGCGATTGTTGACTCGATTAAAAAAATTCCAACCGACAAAGTCCAAACCGAAATCGTACATTCTGGTGTAGGATCAATTTCAGAATCTGACGCTACTTTAGCTAGCGCCTCTGATGCTGTCATTCTTGGATTTCATGCTAAGATCGATACTGGAGTTGGAGAAATCACAAAACGTGAAGGNATACAAATCAAGCTCTANGCAATTATTTACGAGTTAATTGAACAAGTCAAAGAAGCCATGGCAGGCCTTCTAGACCCACTAATGAAAGACGTAGTAACAGGCCAAGCCGANGTTCGTAAAATCTTTGAGCTAAGCAANGGCGGAAACGTTGCGGGTTGTGCCGTTACAAACGGTAAGCTTATNAGAGGAAAAATGCGTGTTATTCGAAAAGAAGAACTTGTTTATGAAGGAATCTCCCATACTTTGAAACGTTTCAAAGACGAGGTAAACGAAGTAAGATCAGGTATGGAATGTGGTATCCGTCTTGATGGATTTGATGAGTTTCAGGAAGGAGACATCATTGAATGCTACAGTCAGGAGAAAGTCGCCCAATCTCTTTAACATCTTTCTTTAATGCAAAACCTGCGCCATATACGCGTGCGCGAACTTCTAAAACGCGAACTTAATGAAATATTTCGTCGTGAATTTCCTGTAGAGCTTGGCATTGTTAGTGTCAGCGAGGTTGGAGTTTCCAACGACCTACACTCCGCTAAAGTATTTGTATCCTCTATTGGCGACAACAAAACGCAACAAAGGGCTTTTAGGGCAGTCCGTAAATCCGCTAGTAAAATTCAATTTCAGCTCGGTCAAACAGTTGAACTAAGATATACCCCAAAACTAAAGTTTGTCATGGATGAAGCCCGCAACCGAGGTGATCGTGTACTCCAAATACTAGATGAGATCGAAGATGACTCTCAACAATACAATCCTGATGAAAAAGACCAGATTGAAAATCATTGACCGCATATTAGATGTAATAAACGAAAGCCATACTATTGCGGTTTGTAGTCATATGCGCCCTGATGGTGATTGCATCGGTTCATCACTTGGACTAACGCTTGCTCTCCTTAACTTAGGCAAAGAAGTTACTTGTTGGAATCAAGATTCCATACCTTCGAAACTTCAATTCCTAGATCGAAACCAAATCATTCAAACTCCACGGCAGATTAAACGCCCTTTTGACTGTGTAATAGCAGTAGATTCGGCAAGTATTGAGAGACTCGGAAAAGTACAAGAACATATTGTAAATCGTAAAAAACTCATAAACATCGACCATCATACTAGCAACACTCGTTTTGGTGATATTAACTGGATCGCCAGTCGAGAACCCTCTAGTGGAGAATTAATCTATCGTTTAATTAAGGAGGCAGGCTGGAAAATAACCTCAAATATAGCAGACTGCCTTTTCACAGCTATATCGACAGATACAGGTTCTTTTCAATATCCAACTACGCTACCAGCAACTTATTACGCTGCTGGAGAATTAGTTAAAAAAGGAGCAAATCTGGAAAAAGTTTGCAACGAAGTTTACCAATCGTATCCCCTCTCGAGAGTTAAGTTGCTTCAAAAAGTCTACAATAATTTTAAACTTATTGAGGAAAANCAAATAGCTTACTTTTGGTTGAAAAAAAAGGATTTTGAAAAAACCGGAGCTACTGAAAGTGATACTGAAGGATTAATCGATCATGTTAGAGCCATAAAACCCGTAATTGTTGCATGTGTTTTTGAAGAGTTAAACCCAGAGTTGGTACGAATNAGCCTACGATCAAAGGACAAAAACGTAAATGTAAGTGACATCGCCGGAAAATTTGGTGGTGGCGGGCACCAAGCTGCAGCTGGAGCAAGAATAGCTGGCAAGCCGCTAAGTATTCAACGCCGGGTAATNTCTGCGATTCGAAACGAACTTAAGTCACGTCCATCATGAGTCTCGAAAACTTCGATGGTATTCTTCTAATTGACAAGCCNGCAGGCCCTACATCCCATGATATTGTAGACATTATTCGAAATAGTTATGGCATAAAAAAAGTAGGACACTGCGGCACCCTTGACCCTTCAGCAACAGGCTTATTAATAATTGTTCTCGGAAAAGCCACCAAACTCTCTGAAAAACTGATGTCCGATGATAAAGTTTACGTTGGATCAATGAAACTTGGCGAAACTACAAACACATATGATGCTGAAGGCCAAATAGAGTCGCATCAGCCAGTTCCAAATCTATCTATTGACACATTGCAGGAAGAGGCTAATAAATTTCTAGGCGATCAAATGCAAATACCGCCGATGGTTAGTGCTATAAAGATCAATGGAACCCCTCTATATAAGCTTGCTCGTAAAGGACAAAATATTGATCGCAAAGAACGCTTTATACACCTCTACAAATTTTTAATTTCCGAATATGAATACCCATTTGCATGGTTCAAAGTGGCCTGCACAAAAGGTACATATGTTAGATCTCTAGCACATGACTTTGGCAAAGCACTTGGCTGCGGAGGACATCTTTCCGGCCTTAGGCGTACTGTGTCAGGAAAATTTAAAGTCAGTAATGCCACTACTTTGGAGGAGCTGACGACTCTTTCTTCCAAAGAATTAACAAAACGCATTATTCCAATATTAAAACTTTCAGCTGTAAATAAATGAAGCAATTAAGCCAGCCTAGCGATCTAAATTATAAAGAGCGAAAAGTTTGTTTGGCAATTGGAATGTTTGACGGCGTTCATCTTGGCCATCAGCAAGTATTACTGCAAGCAGTACGATCTGCATCTCAGAATAATGCAATTTCAGTTGCTATCACTTTCGACCAACATCCAGCTAACATCATTTCGCCTGGGCAAGCCCCTGCCATAATACAAACTCAAGCCCAACGAATTCGCACCATTGAGTTGTTAGGTATAAAAGCAATTCTAATAATTAAATTCGATCAAGAATTTAGCCTTAAAACAGGCGAATCATTCATTCAAGAGCTTTCTCAAGGATTTGGATCAATTCATAGTATTTGCGTAGGAAAAGATTTTATGTTTGGCCACAAAAGAGATGGGAATTTCAAGTCCCTACAAAGACTTGGCCAAAAGCTTGGATTTATCTCATATGGTTTACCATCTGTTATGCTTGATGGCAAAAAAATAAGCAGCACTCGAATTAGGACAGCATTGCATGAAGGAAAACTTGATGAAGCAAAGAAAATGCTTGGTAGAAAATTCTCTATTGAAGGCCTAGTCATAAAGGGAGANGGTAAAGGCCGTGAGATTGGNTTTCCAACCGCCAATCTGGATNCGAAAGGCTTAATTTTACCNCCGAATGGTGTATATGCAGCNCATGCTAGACTTAATGGNAANTCATTNAAATCGGTTGTTAATATTGGCATTCGCCCCACTATAAATAANACTAGCTCCTTACTACAGGTTGAAACTCATNTACTTGAATTTAACAATGAAGTTTATGGCCAAGTAATTGAAATTGAGTTTATCAGCCGATTACGAGATGAGATANTGTTTAACTCAATCGAAGAATTAAAAAAACAAATCTCTTCTGATATTAATCACGCCAAAAACTTGTTTTAAACAAAAAATATTTGAATAATTTGAACCCATGAATGCAGGAATTTCAGCCATTAACGAAGAAGTCAAAAATGCAAGTGCCTTCGTTCAGCCCCTTTTAGGAGAGATGAGTAAAGTTGTTATCGGACAAAAAATACTCGTCGAAAGACTNATTATTGGACTACTCGCAAATGGNCATGTTCTACTAGAAGGGGTGCCAGGATTAGCCAAAACTCTATCAATAAAGTCNCTGGCTCAATGCATGGATGCTAATTTTTCTCGACTTCAATTTACNCCTGATATGCTTCCAGCAGATGTTGTGGGCACTCAAATATATAATCCACAATCAGGAGACTTCACTACCCGGCAGGGACCTGTATTTGCAAATTTAGTATTAGCTGATGAAATAAACCGCGCTCCCGCAAAAGTACAAAGCGCTCTGCTCGAAGCCATGCAAGAACGACAAGTTACCATTGGGGATCAAACTTATAAACTACCCGAACCATTTTTGGTATTGGCCACTCAAAATCCAATTGATCAGGAAGGCACCTATCCATTACCAGAGGCGCAAGTAGATCGCTTCATGCTCAAAGTCAAAATAAGCCATCCAGAACGTGCTGAAGAGCGACAAATACTCGATTTAATGAGTTGCACAAACGCCACACCAGAAACTCAACAGGTAATCTCAATGGATGACATTAGAAAAGCACGAGAAGTTATCAACAACATTTATATCGATGACAAAGTAAAAGATTATATCGTTGATATGATTTGCTGCACACGACAACCGGCTAAGTATNAAATTGATATATCAGANTTTATCCAACTTGGGGCGTCTCCTCGAGCAACAGTAGCTNTAACATTAGCAGCTAAATCTCATGCTTTTNTGCGAGGAAGAGGATTTGTAACTCCGCAAGATGTTAAAAGTGTAGCGCATGACGTACTACGCCATCGAGTCTCAGTTACATTCGAAGCTGAAGCAGAAGAAAAATCTTCAGAGACTATCATCCAGAAAATACTCGACGAGCTCCCTGTTCCCTAAAGTAATTATTAAAAATTTTTAAGCAGCTCGCTTGACTCTAAACACACCCTCTTCACCAGATCTAGAAATCTCATTGAATACAATTTTTAAACCGTACTTATTAATGCATTCATTCAAAGTTTCTTTAGTATGTCGATAGGAATAAAAAAGCCTTAGTGATTGACCTGATTCAAATGTAATAGTTTCACTATCAATATGAATCACCTGTGAGTGAATAAAACGAAAATTTGCCACAACCCGAAGTAATCCACCTACAGTCTCAATTCCAAAAAATAAATCTCCAGCTTCCATTTGAATACCTAGCCCAATTAAAAAAGAAAGCAGCCAATCACGCGTCTCTTNGTTGTCATATTGATGTAAAATATTTTCCACCCCAAAATGATAGTTATCACCTGAAACAAGATTTGCGCTGATAAATAGATTATCATCATCTCGAGTTATTTTAAAGAGCTTGGGGAATATTATATCTGGGTCCAGATTTGGAATCATTCCGAAAAAAGTAAATATTCGCTTGTGACTAAAAGGCAATAAATCATCCAATAATTGATCTAAATTATCTGATTCAGATAGATCGCATACCAAAGGATAAATATTATTATAATCTAGTTTCTTCCCAACTTCTTTACGAGCAGCTAAAGTCATCGATTGGCTAACATCACAAGGAACATAATGTAGTANACCTNTTTCTAATTTTAGCTTTGACAAACATTTAGCATCCTTTTTTCCACCTCCACATCCCAATCCAATTAATGCGACCTCATTATATTTGGCTTGGGAAAACGCATGATCAAATACCGCGTCGTAAATACGAGAAACATCAGGATCTATTCGCGAGGGTGAATGAACTTGATGAACATGCAGCCATTTTTGCGTTTGTTGAACACTGTCATACAAAAATTTGGGGGGCACATAACCATTTCGAAGAGCCGTAATCAGCTGCTGCTGTATAACATCAGGGAATTGACTTGTATGAATAGTCACCTTTACTGAATTTATATGTGGGGAACTCACAGTATCTCCATTCAGATTTCTTTTTTAATCTGCTTCAAAAGATCGTATTCGGGGCGCTCTTTATAATAATTATCGAGTGGAAAACAGCCACTTAAAAGACCATTACGAGGGCCTGTTGTGCAATCGCTAAACGTTCGGCAAATATTCCTAGAATTCAATCGGCCTTTTGTCATCGCGTCTATCAACATATCGGGATAACTCAACACTATACGACCCAAACCAATCACATCAACCCAGCCTTCTCGAACTAAAGCCTGTGTCACATTCGGTAAAAACTCCTGAAGATAACTATATCCACAACCTGCAATCGCAATATTAGCTGGAGCTATCTCACGAATTTTCCGAACGACCTGAATCTGACGTTCAACATCAATAAGTGGATCACATACCAACTGGTAACCATCCGAGGGAGGATAAGCAGCCGGACGCTGAATATGCGGATTGTAATATGGAGAACCTGCACTGAGACTAACAAGCTTAACATCAAGATCACTGCAAAGCTTGATAAATTTATGCGTCTCAGTCAGATCATATTCAAGTGGGTTGTAAGAATTAACCCCAAAGCCATAATGGTAAGGTAGGCAGTGAGAGAATTCTTCTGGAATACCGGGGCCTAGTTTTCCTGAACTAGATTTTAAAGGATCAGATCTAAACGGCACGAAATCAAACGCACTCAACCGAACGATAATATCGATTGTATTACAATTAGCACGAATACCATTGACGATTTGACGAAGAATTTTTGTACGATTTTCAAATGATCCACCATATCGGCCAGGACGAGTATGAGCTCCAAGAAATTCATGTAAAAGATAACCGTGGCAATGTTTTATATCCACAAAGTCTGCGCCAACATCGGAAGCGATCCTTGCAGCTCGGACATAACTCTGTATTAATTCATCAATTTCATTATCCGTCCATAATTGCTTGTCACTTGTAACCTCAAATTTTTTATCCAGAATTGGGTGCCGAAAAGCTACACGCGGCTCAAATCGCGACTTTTCATTAGGCCGACAAAAACGTCCTGAATGTGTGAGTTGGAAACCAACAACCAAATCTTCTGTNGAATCATACCTTTGGGCATGAGCCTGAAACAAACCCTCAACTAACCCTGCAATTCCGGACTTATTTTCTTCTGAAATAATCAACTGATTTGGATTAGCCCTTCCATCAGCTCGAACCGCCATCGCCTCTCCGCCAAGAATTAATTTAGCACCACTAGCCCCAAACCGCTGCCATCTCCTTTGCATCTCCTCAGTAACCCCACCAGTANTCGTGCCATCCCAACCTTCCATCGGATGNATTGCAATCCGGTTTCCAGCAATCTTACTATTNAATGTAATGCGATCTAAAGACCTAGCTAAAGGAGATTCTGAAGCAGGGGAAATTATATCATCACATGGCAATTCAATTCCTAAAGAAGCTGAATGATCTCGAAATGCATCCGGGGTTTTAAACTTTGGAACCCTCTTCAACTTGAACTTCTCNGGCATAACGGTATCAGTAATCAAAAAAAGTCATATAACACTCGCCACGAGCTTCACGCAATAACATCAGAGCTAACTCTCGAGCATGATAGTCTCCCCACATTGAGCTTTCACCACATGGAATTTTTTTTCCTCTTGGCACATAATCCCAACCATTCGGGCGATGATAAATCGAATGTAGAATCAGGCCTTGATGTTTAGAGTTTGTTGAAAGGTATGGTTCATCAAGCAACGTTGCGGCAATAGTCAATCCAGCTTGACGATATTTCGAACCGACTAATTTCTCACCGGAATTAACAAGGTAATTACCCAATCGAATCAATCCCTGTGCCGCTATCGCAGCTGCAGATGAATCTACTGGCTCATAATTATTATTCGGATTTGACCTCTTAGTATTATAGTTCCCCATAGAATGGATTTTAGGTGCTCCCGTATCCCAGATAGGAATTCCATCTAAACAACTGTTCTGAATATAAAAATCAGCAGTAGCTTTAGCCGAGTTAAGCATCATAGCGTTGAGCTTTTTTCGGCCTCCAAGTGACTTCAATTCCGTATCTTTAAGAGTCATGAAAAACTCAAGTTGTTCGGAATAACCACAAATAGCCCAGGCAAGACCGCGCGTCCATGTACTAAAAGGCGAGTAGCCCTGCTGCGAATTAGGACAACGGTAACTACCATCGTTTAAATTAAATATACTCTCATGAGCAGTACGACCACGAACATCATAATGATCCCGACATTTTCCATAATAAATACAATATTCTGCAGTCGTTTGNGCATGCTGCACCAAACGTTCAAGCAGTGAAATTTTCCGATCTTTCTCACCCATCAAAGAATGNCCTAGTTGATGGCNCACCGCCAATACGCGCAAAGAACGCACAGTGTCGATAAACAATGAGTGGGGACCATTGAACGAGTAAATGTAACCTCCACCGGGAATTGAGGTCCAACGAGCAGCCTGAATTGCCCCTGAAACTTTAAGAGCTAATTCATAAAAATCCATCTCTTGAGAATGGTATGGAACTTTACCTTCGCGCATGATTCGACGCAAATTACCGTAAGTCGAAATATTATTGAACCCATGATCATGCACACCAATATGTGACACATGCGAAGCCATATGTTTTATTGTCTTCTTGTAGCCGATATTNAAAAACTGATCGTCTCCCGTTGCATCAAATTGCAAGACAGCCGAACCAAACTGAAAACCTTGAGTCCACTCAGTCCAACCTCTGGTAGTATATTGCCCCTTCTCAGTAAAAACCGGCGTACCCTTGGAAGTATGCCATTTTTTCTCGATTGATAAAATTTTCTGACCAGATAAATCAAAGAATCGTTCTAATTTAGGGATAAGCTTCTTAGCTGTCAGGTTCTGGTTTATTTTCATCGCCATATTAAATTCGCCGGATAGTAAAGCCGCCATCCACATTAAACACATCGCCAGTAGTAAACGGAAAATAGTCTTGAGCTAAAGCAACCACCGCTTTTCCGACATCACCGGGTTCGCCCCAGCGGCGGATAGGCGTAAGTCCCTCATTAATCATTTTGTCGTACTTTGCTTTTACTGGCTCAGTCATATCAGAAGCAATTATACCAGGGCAAACCTCATAAACATTAACACCAGCATCTGCCAAACGAGCAGCAAACAGCTTTGTAACCATCCTCAATCCAGCTTTTGCCACACAATAATCTCCCCGGTTGCTAGATACAGCATCAGAACTAATCGATGAAATATTGATAATTTTCCCTCGCCAAGAATCATTCAAATTATTCTGCTCTATCATCCAANTACCAACTAGTTGACTAAGAAAAAAAGGCCCTTTTAGATTGACTGCCATCAATGCATCCCAATTTTCTTCAGANGCCTCAAGTAGATCTGCCCGACCGATAGATGTAATACCGGCATTGTTAACTAAAAGATCAAGCCGACCAAACTGATTACGGACAAAAGAAACTAATCGATCACGATCAGCGCTTTGAGCAATATCACCCTTACAAATCTCAGCACGAATTTCATGCCCGGCCAACTTAGCCTGCTCAACAGAACATTTGACTGTGTCTTCGGCTGCACTTTGATTGCTTGCAAAATTAACTACTAAATCCCAGCCTACTGCAGCCAACTCAAGAGCAACCCCACGGCCGATCCCTCGGGATGCTCCTGTAATGAGAGCTACTTGATTCATACGGAGGAAATATTAAATAATTTAATACACTTTTAACATCCAAAACCAAATTTTCTTAATGCTTTATTAAAACTATAAGATCAACTTTCAGTTGAAGCGAAAGATGTATTCATTATAATATTTCCTCAGAGTGCTTTAACTAAGCTCCCAAAAATTTTGCTACCCGAACGTCTATGGTTTTTGTCGGCCGTCGTTATCTACGGCTTAGGCTTGCTATATTCTATTTTCGTTTGGCGTCGCGGCTTTCAATATAATAATTGGACATCTTATGTATTACTTTCTATCGCATTTATATTGCATACGATAGCATTAACTAATCGTGGTTTTTCCCTAAAGCAATGCCCTGTTAACAACCTTTATGAAGCCACAACATTTATCCTTTGGACAATATCTCTTAGCAGTCTTATCTGTGGGCTTTGGACACGACTCCGATACATTGGGGTTTTCACTGCTCCTTTATTATTCTGCGTTGGCGTATTTGCAATGATGCCGGGACTTGATCCGGAATACGGCGATGAACCCAATTTCATTAACGGCTGGGCCAGTTTGCATGCCTCTCTCATTATGCTCGGCTACGGTGCCTTTGGCCTTAGNGCAATAACAGGAAGCATGTTCCTAACTCAAGACCNCAACTTAAAACTTCATCGTGCCAGCGCTATTTTTTCAATGCTNCCTTCAATTCAGCGGCTTGAAAAATTAATCACGAGCTCTCTTATTTTCGGATTAGTTCTACTAACCGTTGGACTTGGTATTGGAGCAATCTTTTTAGATCTTCCTGAGGGGATGTCATTTTGGAACGACTCCAAAGTAGTCTGGTCTCTTCTTGTATGGGGGTTTTATTTGTCACTGTTGATCGCACATATAAAATTAGATCAACGGGGAAGGCGTTACGCTTGGCTATCCATTATCGTCTTCGGTTTTGTTATTTTTACTTTTTGGGGAACAAATCTNTTATCCACAATTCACAATCCTTAATAATAAAGCGTGCCCGTNACTATNACAGGTCTAAGCCATCATTCATCCCCTGTCGAATTGCGGGAACGGTTTGCCTTTACAGAAGCACAAATTATTGAAGCTCTAAATCAAATTAGAAAAAAAGGAATTGCTAATGAAGCAATGATTCTCTCAACATGTAACCGTGTTGAAATTTACGCTGTCCCAAAGGAACCAAACAAAGCATTTACACAAGAACTCTCTCAATTTCTATGCGANTTTCATGATATCAACGAAAACCCCGGTGATGCNCTATANTCATTCAACGACTCTAATAGTATCGATCACCTTTTCCGAGTCTCATGCGGNATTGACTCAATGGTCTTAGGCGAAACTGAAATTCTAGGNCAACTAAAACAGAGCTATAAACTTGCTCTTGAACAAAAAGCCACAGGTCCAATATTAAACAAGATTTTTCAAAAAGCTTTCAACGTGGCAAAACTAATACGCACCAAGACTCAGATCCAACGTGGAAGCATCTCTGTGAGTTCGGTTGCAGTTGAGCTTGCAGAATCAATTTTTGATTCTCTCGAATCTCAACAAGTTTTGGTAATAGGCGCAGGAGATACTAGCGAAAAAGCAGCTCGAGCCTTAAAAAGTCGTGGAGCAAGTAGTATTCTTGTCTCTAATCGATCTCATGAAAAAGCGATGTCACTTGCTGAAGAACTTCACGGTAGAGCAATTAATTTCGATACTTGGGAACAAGAATTTAAAACAATCGACATTATTATAAGCAGCACCTCTGCCCAACATTACATCCTTAAAAGAGATAAACTTCAAACAATGCTAAAGCAGAGAGGTAATAGCCCATTACTAATTATCGATATAGCCGTTCCAAGAGATATAGACCCTGACTGCAATCAGGTGGAAAATGTATACGTTTACAATATTGATGACTTGCAAACTATCGCTAGCCAATACCTAAATCAGCGCAAAGCAGATATATCTAATTGTGAAAAATTAATTATAAAAAAACGCGATGAAATTCTAAAAGACTTAAAATCCTACCACCAAAAACCAGCATTAATTTTAAACAAACAACAAACAACAAGCTGAATACAATTCTTTCCTGCTTTGTTAGACAACAACAACATTGTAATTGCGACTAGAGGAAGCGCCCTGGCACTTTCCCAGGCGAACGCTATTTTCAGCCAATGCCGAAAAGCGTTTCCGAAACTAAATTTTGAAATNAAAATCATAAAAACCACCGGAGACAAACTTCAATCACAGAGAATCAAATCTAATCAGTCTCTACCGAAAGGTTTATTCACAAAAGAACTCGAAATAGCACTAATTAAGCAAAAAGCTGATTTGGCTGTTCATAGCCTAAAAGACCTGCCTACAGAACTACCAGCAGGGTTAACACTTGGCGCCATTGCTAAACGTGAAGATCCCAGAGAAGTAATCGTCTATCGCAATCAAAGGCACTTCAAAAATAACAACTTGCCCGAAAAGATTGAAGATAAGGAAATTAATTACCATGAATATAAAAGTTTTCCTTCAGGACTAGCTATTCAGGATTTACCTAACAATCTTAATATCGCGACTAGCAGCCCTCGACGTAAATCACAATTACTGCGACTTAGGCCAGATTGGAATATTATTGAAATTCGAGGAAATGTCCCAACCAGACTTGAAAAACTTTCTATAAACAATGAAATCGATGCAACCATTCTAGCTTATGCAGGNCTCCGCCGACTAAATTTTGAAATCAATAAGAACCATATACTTCAGGGCGATGCTGTTCCAGATGGCATTAATGCAACAATAATCGAAACCCATGATATGCTACCATGCGTTGGACAAGGTGCCATTGGAATAGAAATCCGTGAAAATGACGAGCGGCTTGCTAAACTTTGCCAGCGGCTCAATCATTTCAATACTCAAGTATGCACCACAGCAGAGCGTTCGTTTCTTAGGGCAATGGGAGGAGGCTGCCAAACCCCAGTTGCGGCACACGCCGTCATCCAAAATAATACAATTCACATGCCTGGCATCTCTTTTGGGACTGGCAGTTCTTTTAGCGAAAGTAAAGTAAGTGGAGATTTGAATGAAGCTCTTGACCTAGGAAAAAAACTTGCAAAAGAAATCAAAGATGGCCTGTAACTTTAAGGCTCTTTGACTAAAATTGTTGTATTGAAATTTGAAACGGACAAGATCTGCTCACTACCCCCAGGCCACAATACTTCCAGCTCGATCTTCTTAGGATCTTCGCCTAAACCAAAGGTGACAACAGTTTCAGACTGAGACATATAACTACGGACTGGTGTAACTAAACGCCATTGAGTGAAATCTTCGGACGTAAGTCTAACTATCGAACCGATACCCTCTCGATTAGCTGAACTACCAACTAATTTCACTCGTAACCATTGATTATTAAGCGCCTGATCATTTCGAAGTAAAAGCGGTTTTCCATGAAGTTGCGTAAATACTACATCAAGGTCACCATCGNTATCTATATCGGCAAATGCTGAACCGCGACCGACTATAGGTTTAAATAAGTCCAAACCTGCTTTTCCGCTATCAACCACTGCAAAACCGCCTTTAGCTGGAGTTCCACCACAGTTCCAAAAAAGTTGAGCCGACTGAGCATATGCCTGACTTTTTTGCACCTTGGCAATCTCCTCCTCAAGGTGTCCATTTGATGTCAACAAATCTTGCCAACCATCAAGATCATAATCAAAGAAGAACAAACCAAACTTAAGCAATAGACGACTGTCTGGACCAACACCCTCAGTGATTGCATTATCAGTAAAGAGTAATTGGTTATTTGGAGTTGAAACATAAAGTGCTATCATCTCATTAGCAAAGTTACCAATACCAACACCGAGGGTATCATCATTTTGAAAACGAGCTATATCGATACCCATAGCACCTCGAACTTTACCATTGTTATCAAAACCAATACCACTGATTCCTCCCATCTCGCTAAAAGTTCCATTTTTATTGTTTTTGAAAACAAAATTATGCACGGTGTCATTAGCAACTACAAAATCCACCCAACCATCTTCATCTAAATCAACAGGTGACACCCCAAGTGACTTAGCCATAGGTACTTTCGTCGCACTCGAAAGGATCTGAACCCCAGCAGACTCAGAGATATCGGTAAACTTTCCCGATCCATCGTTTCGAAACAAATAAGGGAAAGCTCCTTGGAAATTAGTGGGCGGCCCATAAGCACGGCCAACACCAACTAAAGTATAATTCACTTCGAAATCAATTTCACGAGACCAACGAACATAATTACAAACAAATAAATCTAAATCACCATCATTATCTATATCAGCAAATGCGGCACTGGTGCTCCATTCGTCCCTCCCCCCGGCTACGCCAGCCGTTACTGTCGTGTCTGTAAATTTTCCATCTCCAAGATTCCTATATATGCGATTACTTCCGACTGCCGTACAATAAACGTCAGGTAAACCATCATTGTCATAGTCACCAATAGCCACACCCATACCGTAAAACGAAACATCTAAACCCGATCCAACTGTCACATCTTCAAACACACCATTGCCATCGTTACGATATAGCGCCGCCGTTGTTGGTTTTAAATCGGGTTTCTTATTTATATCCCAAGGCCACCAAGTTCCATTAATAAAAAGAAGATCCTGATCACCATCTACATCANAATCAAAAAANGCTACACCACTTCCCATTGATTCTGGCAACAGTTTGTCCCCANTGGCTCCATTATTATGCTTAAAGACAATGCCAGCCTGTGCAGTAATNTCGGTAAACTTAGCATCTGGAACATATTCCTTTGACGNAACAACACGTTGCTNAGGAGCTTCAATAACAGAATCNACCACCGTAACTNTTTTTTCTTTTGGCTTNAGCAAATTATACGCAATAAAACCTNANACTAATAANAATATTGCCACAAAAGCAGACCACTTCATAGCTTGACCAATTACCGCATCACCNTCATTNACCAATTCTTCTAAATCATCTNNAGGAGAAGATGAATGGTTAGAATTTGGCTCTAAATCTTTCATTTATTTGGGTTACAAGCGATTTCCTTAAGAAATATTCTGCGTTAAAACGAATTAAGGAGCCTCCGCTTCGGCATATATTATCCAACCGGCTTGTAGCTGTCACGCAGCATAAAACTTGCGCACATGCGCAGGTAACTTCAACAATGGTCCACGGCAGTCATTTAACTGACAAAGAATGAAAACACTGCACTTCTATCTTGCTAAGGAAACATTAGCTACAATGCTAATGACTGTAGTGGTATTCACATTTGTATTACTGCTAGGAAACTTACTAAAAGAAATCGCAGCTCTTATGGCTTCTGGTCAGATTTCTCCTGAATTTCTATTCAAGGCTATTGGCTTACTAATTCCTTTTGTTCTGGTTTACTCATTACCAATGGGAATGCTTACAGCTACTCTACTCGTCTTTGGTCGCTTCAGCTCTGATCAAGAATTAACTGCAGCCCGTGCTGGAGGAATAAGCCTACTTTCTCTCTCAATGCCTGTATTATTGATCGGTGCACTTATGTCATTACTTTGCGGCTGGATCAATTTGCAGATTGGGCCGCAATGCAGATCCGCATATAAGACTATGATTTTCGAGCATGGTCTAGCAACAGCATCAGCTTTGGTCCAAGAAAAAAGCTACACTGATTTCCCTCCTAACTACCGAGTCTATGTTGATAAAATCAGAAGCAACAATCTACACGATGTAACAATATATCAGTACGACAATAATCAAAAACTCAAAATGCGAATGAATGCAGATGTTGCTTCATTGGAAATTAAACCAGACACGCAACAGATTCTACTTACTCTTCGCTCTGTCGATGGCTTTGAATTTAATGAGGGGAAGGAACGGACTTTTGTTTATTCAAAGTACGGACCTATGGCACTAGGAAAAAAACAAAATAATAAAAATCAAAGGTCAGCAAAGCTTAAAGAACTAGGTTTCACAGAACTAAGAAAATACATCAACGAGGCAAAACAAGATGGCAGCGATGCGGCTGCAGCCAAAATACAACTACATCAGAAATTCGCATTCTCTTTTGCCTGCATTGGATTTACAATCATAGGAATCCCACTGGCTATCCGAGCCCAACGGAGAGAAACAAATATTGGAATAGCAATGGCATTAGTGTTAGTGACAATATATTATGGTCTTATCATTCTCGCCCAATCACTTGAAAGCTTTCCAGCACTTGCCCCACACCTATGGATGTGGTTTCCGAATTTTTTATTTCAAGCAATTGGTTGTATATTACTCTGGAAAATGAACCGAGGAATTTAAAAGCCCTTGTGGCTTATACTCACTCTCTACTTCACAACCATAATACCTTTCATAATTACCCAATGACCAGGAAATGTACAAAGATATGGATATTCTCCAGGATCTTTTGGAGCATTGAAACGTAGTGATTCCGCTGACAGAGGGGCAACCATTCTAGTTGCTTGAATTACTTTTTTTGATTTTGGCACAAATTGACCTTTCTGTGCAGCTTTTGGATCCTTGGCCATTTCATTTGCAGCTTGGCCTATTTCCTCCTCTGATCCAGGCGTCACAATTACTAAGTTGTGTGCGGTCGCATCCGGATTAATAAAATCGATTCTGACAGATTGACGAGCTTTAACTTCGAATCGGGTAACATCGAATAACATACGCTCCTTAACTGCAGCAATCTTAACTATTTTAAGATCTTTACGAGAATCAAACTCGGCATCGCTTGCAGTGTAACGTCTATTTGGTGACATTTTCTGACGAAGGTTGAATGCTGTAATAAATTTTTCAATTTCCGGATACTTGGCAGCAATATCAACACTGCTTTTCCAATAAGGTTCAAGTGAACCAGACCCAAGCGCGGTGCGAATAGCATAACTAAGGTGACCAATATTAGGTTGTTTTAAAATATGAACAAGTGCATCAAGCGCCCAAGGAGTTCCTATGTAGCTGGTAGCAATGGCGGTTTCCATACGAACAAGAATACTGGAATCCTCAGCTAGATTTTTTAACACTTGTTTACGGTTATCAAAGTAAGAATGCCAATAACGAAATTGGTGAGCAGCTGCAGCACGTGCATGATGATTGGTACATTCCAATAGTTCATTTAACAAATCTATATTAACAGCGTTAATTCCTCGATACAGCCAAACAGCTTCGATCTGATGATGTCTATAACGCAAATCATTTAGGTCAAGTTTCTCCACCCATGAATCAAGAGCAGCCTTGACTTGGTTCG
>PAOJ01000003.1 GCA_002708005.1 Verrucomicrobiales bacterium
TAGGAGATGGCCATTCATCTTTTTCTATTGCTAAAGGACTCGCGTTTACAATTGAACAGCATGATGAAAATGAAGTAATAGCTGCTTTTTCAGTAAAAACTGGTGAAATTAAATGGAAATATGAATATCCCGCAAGATTCGAAGAATACTTTGGCGGCGTAGGTCCCAGATCGACTCCGACTTGGAATAAAGATCGCATCTATGCTCTAGGAGCCAAAGGCCACTTAAACTGTTTAGAAGCAAATTCTGGCAAAGTTCTGTGGCAACAAAACATAATCGAAGAGAATAAATCTGAAGTGCCTTATTGGGGGGTATCTACTTCCCCGTTTATATATAAAAATTCCGTAATTCTNAGCCCTGGAGGTCAAAATGATAATGCCATTATCGCTCTAAATGCAGATAGTGGTAAAGTGATNTGGAAAAAACATAACGGCAATCAAGTTTATAGTACCCCAACTCTATTTAACATACTCAATGAAGAACAACTNATAGTTGCACTNGAAGGAAAAATCCTTTCTATCAATCCAAACAATGGAGAATTGCTCTGGTCTCACAAATGGAAAATATATGTTAATAACCATAATATTGCCCANCCCGCACAATTGAATGATGACACTTTACTAGTTACTGCAGGGTATGGCACCGGTGCGGAAGCATTCCAAATTATTAGAGATGGTGGCAAGATGAGAACTAAAATTCTCTGGAAAAGTAAATTATTAAAAACTAAATTTTCAAGTGCTATATATTGGGATGGCTTCATTTACGGNCTCAACGAAAGTCGGCTTGTATGCCTTAACGCCAAGGATGGATCTCTCAAGTGGCGAGGTAATAATTATGGCTATGGAAAAATTGTTGCGGCTTCAGGGCATCTTATAATTCTTGGTGATTCTGGCGATTTGGCTTTGGTCGAAATGAATCCAAATACTTTTTCAGAAAAAATTGAATTTAAAGCTTTAGAAGGAGGNCGGACATGGAACTACCCTGCTCTTTCAAACGGTTTACTATTTATACGTAATAGCAATGAAATGGCATGCTTCGACTTACGCACAAAGTNAGATTAAACACATTTTATTATAATATTAGTTCATTCCATCAATACAGATAGGATGAGAAAATAGAAAATAAGTTTTTCATTATTTAACAACTTTTATATCAAATAAGCTGNTCATTAATCTTTCATGNATGTAACCAAGNTATTAAATCTTTCGTATTAATTCAAAATGAATTCCAAAAAANGCCTATCAATTAAACCTNTGGTAATTCTTATATTGGCATTGCTTACGATTGTCGTTGAAGCNTTTCCAGAAGATAGCATCTCAAAGATTGATCCTATGGACCATTTGCGTGGAAGGCGACTTTCTGAAAGCACTAGGCAGTTGGTTAGGATGTGTAATTCAATGGCNGAAATGGGACTTAGNTATGAGGCTGCTAGATTACTNAAATCAGCATCGNTTTATTCAAAAAACAAAGAAACTTCTGAAGAAGCAAANCATATNNTGATATCCTGGAGGATAAATGAAATGGAAATCAACGATGCTAACGCTGATTCAATTCGTAAAAAAATTCGCAAAACACTAAATAGAAACCGTTCAGCACTNCTTGATCATAAACGNGTACAAACTTTACTTACTNTTGGAAGAATCACACAAGCAGCTAAAGTCATTGCTAACGCTAAACANGTCGAGTTGTTCGGAGAATCCAAAGAGTCNCAACGNCGCNTATTAAACGANCTAAACATTAAGCAAGAAACACTAGATANAGCTATNGATCAAAAGTCNCTCAAATCTATATTGAAAAGAAGCATGGAAATTTCCAGATTGAATGAAATNTCAGAATTTCTTCGCACAGCTCATCCTGCAAGCGGCAATGCCATGCGTACACTCATCAGGAAAGTTTATCCTGAAACNGCTAAAATTGACAGTGAACGAAACAGGGAAAGAGATCGATACCGCAGCTCNTTCTCTCGTCGNCTTCCNGAAAATGCTCGCCCACCAGCAATGCGTGTACAAGATGATGGTGAACGNANACGAGGNCGTGAAGGAAGTTTTTCATTTNTNACCANCCGCNCTAGACNNCAAANTAATAACCAACAAGATGAACCTTTATCGATTAAAAAANTAATCGAAATTGCAGNCGATTTAAGTACATACGATAATGTATTGAGTGTTTATTTTTTAAAACTAGCTGAACAATCCANAACTGATGAAATCNATCAACAAAAACTTAGTGAAAACATTCAANTCTTAAANNATAGCAAAACAATTAATTCATCAGAAAGCCTCNGTCCATCCGGNGCATTTCTTAAGCCGCTTAAAAAACAAGATAAAGCTTCTCAACTATTTAGNAGCGATGAAGTTTTTGAATATAAAATAACCTTGTCAGATAAAAGCATTGAAAGCCTAAAAAAAGAACCGAAACTATTTACTAAAGCAACATTTGAACATAAAAACATAAAGCTAGAAAATGTTGGNATTCGCCTCAAAGGATTTCTTGGAAGTTTTCGACCCTTTGACGGTCAAAATAAAAACGGTTTCACCGTCAAGTTTAACGCTTTTAAAAAAGGACAACGCTTTAAAGGATTAAATAAAATACAGCTTAACAATGCAGCCCAAGANTCGACTTATCTTCGCGAAAGACTGGGGTATTCACTTTTTCGTGAAGCAGGTTTNCCNGCCCCTAGAGTTGGCCATGCAGCTGTATTAATTAACGGGGAACCATTTGGACTGTATGTCCAAGTAGAGGCCTCAACCGAAAACTTCCTTAATCGATGGTTTAAAGATTCAAGCGGAGATCTTTACGAAGGCCCAACGGATATAACCAACTGGAAAAACCTCGATCTAGATAGCGACCCCAAAAAAGCTGAGCGCGGCCTTCTAATAGGATTCGCTGATGCAGCCAATAAAGCAAAAGAGATGAACAACTTAACTTATCTAAAGGACTGGATAGACCTAGGGCATTTCGCTCGTTTTATGGCTATGGAAATTCTTTGTGATCATTGGGACGGATATCTCTCGCCTAATAATTATCGCCTTTACAGAAACCCTAGCGACCGCAAATTCTACTTTATACCTCACGGAGCAGATCAACTTTTCCGTAACAGTAGCAATAACCTATTTGGATCCAGCCGTGGCCGCAGTGTAATTGTAGAAGCGTTTAGATCAACTGATGAAGGAGAGTTAATGTTAGAAGAGGCCTTACACTATTTACTTTCCACAGTTTGGAATCCCGAAAAAATTGTAGCCCAGATTATGCAGGACTATAATAGACTTAGACCTTATATATTAGCTGACCCTAAACGTTCTTTCGATTTATTCGAAGTAGAAGAACGACTGCAAAGCACCATAAAACATTTCGCCAAAACAGCCCGCTTAAAGAGATGGCAATTAATGGCCCTAGATGACCAAGAACTTCAAGACCGGCTTTCCCGGTTTAATGGTCGGTCTAGATGGGGAAGATAAGTTTTATAATAATATCAAAGTCAACAAGACTAAAACAACAGTTANAAGTGCTATAGNTACAACGCGATCTTTTGTTGGATAATTTAGATTCAGTTCCGATGTCCAAGATGGTGGTTTATTTTTTACCGTAGTTCGAATGTTGGAAGCTAATGGCAATTCTCGAAAATTAGGATCATCGAAAGGCTTCTCTTCAGAACTTTCTTCAGGCAACTCAAAGGAAATTGGCTCTGAATCCTTATGAGCCAACTCACCAACATCCATGGTAAGCACTTCGTCATCCACACCCAACGAAACCCCCAACCCTGCAGTCTTGCTAATTAATGGTTCCGGCTCCAATGAGTTGGGTTGCCCCGAACTAAACCCTACTGACTCAGGATCATCATTATCATCTGTTAAATCCCCAAGATCATCCTGCTCAGTACGTTTGGTAAGCTCAATCTCACCAAATCGCTCACCTTGAACACACATCAACACCTTAAGTTTAACTAATTCAAGCACCGCTAAAAAAGTAGCTACCAGTTCCTGNCGACTTTCCGCATCTTCAAATAATTCTGAGAAAAGTATGTTTTCATTATCTTCAATAAGACTGCGAATCTTGACAATTTTTTGCGAAACCGTCCACTTGTCAGCAAAAATCTCCCTCGTATTCTCAGCTCGTTTTTTTTCTGTTTCCTCGAACCGATTAAGAATGTCGTTTATGGCTCCAACCAGATCGAAAATGGAAGCAGGCGCGCCTTTTTGAGGCGGCAATGGCGGAACTTTCGGTTTTGCACCCTGCCGCAGAAAACTCTGCTCCCTTTCCCATTCCATCCGCTTAAAATCATCACCCGCATCCTTAAATTTTCGGTACTCTACCAATTGGCGAATCAAATCCCAACGAGGATCTTCATCTTCATCTTCTTCATCAACTACAACCTGTTGGTCGACAGGCAAAAGCTCCTTNCTCTTAATGTACATGAGAGTGGAAGCCATAACTATAAACTCACCAGCAACGTGCAAATCAAAACTTTTCATTAAGTCTACGTATTCGCAAAACTGGTCAGCAATTCGAACCATGTCGACCTCATAAATATCGACCTCTTCCTTGCGCACCAGATGAAGGAGCAAATCAAGAGGCCCCTCAAAAACTTCAAATTGAAAACGCAATTCCGTCATCTTCCAACCGGCAATTTTTTGAGTATTGGCACAATCTGATTAACCACACGAAGATTCCAATCTACAAATTTATTTGCTGTCATTAAAATTCCGTATGTATCAAATTTATAAGCATTTCCAACCCCATAATAGCTATCCGGCGCTACATTAAATGTCCAAACAAACCCATCCTTTAATTTCCGATTAACGCCATGTTCTAATTTGCAATCAGCATGTAAAACAGCAGCCGAAACATTTGCCTTAGCTAAACTATCACTTTCATGCCAATGCCTAAAAACCCCCTTACCTGCTATTAATCGACGCATCATTGGATTAACTCCAGAGGAATGCTGGTGTGCTCGAAATACACCCCGCACTTTGGATTTAGAACCAGCNGATGCATCTAGTACGATTCTTGTNCCACTNTTACCATAAACAAAACCTCGACCACTTTTATAGCTAAGACCTGATTCTTCAGCAAAAACAGTAAAATCGTTCCACATAAATCCATTGATAATGGGCTGCATGGGAGAAACAGGAACATAATCACGCACATTTGCCTTAATATAAGATTCCATTACAGGATCCACGACATCCAATAATTTAGGATACTTTTTTAAAAAGCGTCCGCCTTTCATGTCATTAAGCAATTGGAAGGCAATCTTCGGTTTTGCATCAAGCAGCAGTCCCGGCAAATAACCAGGCTCCATTCCACCATGATTACATTGAATAAAATCCTCACCACTCCCAACATAAATGACGACAGGGAAAAAGTCATAAAGTCTTGCAATTAACCCTGGATTAAATTGGCGCGCATATTTCTTCTGACATTCAGCGAGAAACCCGTACGAAGCAATCATCTGAACATCTTCATGATTTCCTCGCGCCATAAACACATTTTCTGGGTTTGCCAACTTCAACCGAAGCATTGTGTATAGCACTTCGATCCCAAAGTTTCCTCGGTCAGTGTAGTCGCCCAAGAAAACCATATAAGCATTAGGCTTGACCAAACGGAACCCATCCAAAGTGCCTGCTTTATTAAGTGAATCAAGCATCGTAATAAACGAATGAATATCTCCGTGAAAATCACCATGAAAAATAATTTCACTTCCTGCAGGGGCCGTTAATTTCTGGGCAAAAGGTTGGAACGGAATTGGAGGTCTTAAAAAATAAGCACGCTGAGCATTGAAGAATTCGTTATCATTAGGTTTTTCCCCAACCCAATTACTTTCGGCGTTCATAGTCCCAGTTTTGAACAATTCGAAAGTTGCATTTAACGCCTCAGCTACAGGCTTAAATTCAGGCAAAGCCGTAGGTAATTTAGCACCTACAGTTTGGCCAAGGAGCAACCGATTAGAAGGCAGCTTGTCACATGCAGTTTTCCAAGAAAAAAATGTGGGGTATTCCTTAGATTTGTATTCGCACCAACCTTGACAAGATAAGCTCAGCAAAAATGCTAAACATAATAATCGGCTTATAAATTCTAAAGATTGATGTTTCCTTGGTAACATCTTCAAGTAGGTCTCAAACAGAATGCTCCCTTCTAGCGAATCACACAAGGCAAAAGGAAAAGCCTTGAGTAGGATTGCAGCCCTGATATTTTCCCGACAAATCATCCGTAATGATCTCTTACTTCCCTCAATCTAAACGAGTAATCTGGACTTTGATTTCAGTTTTAGGACTGATCAATGAAATCGCTCAAGCCGGCGATTGGCCAAAATGGCGAGGACCAAGTGGCAACGCTTTTGTCGCTAAAGACGACCTTCTTCCAAGTAAACTTGGAGACACTCCAAAAGTCTTATGGAAAATCAACGTTGGCGCTGGGCATTCCGCTGTAGTAATTCAAGAAGATTTGCTTGCTATATCTGAAGAACAGGGCGATCTAGAAATTCTTAGGCTAATAGAAAAAAACACCGGCAAAGAAATATGGAAAAAGGCCTACGGGCAAACGTACCCTAATGATGGATTTGGTGCTGGGCCTCGCTGCACCCCATTGTTTGACGAAGAATTAATTTATGTACAAACATGTATGGGAAAACTTAGCTGCCTACGAATCAAGGATGGTACTGAATTATGGAGCACAGACTATCAAAAGAATTTCAATGTTAAGTGGATTAAAAATAAAACACAAAACATAGGGGCCGCCTCTCGACGAGGATACAGTGGCACTCCATTAGTAAATGGTAACCATTTAATTTGTCAGGTGGGAAGCAAAGACAATGGCGGAGTTGTCTGTTTCAATAAATACACCGGTAAAGTAATTTGGAGATCACTGAATGATCTAGCAAGTTATTCCAGCCCTTTAATTGCTGAGATCGCAGGTAAAAAACAGTTTATCACTCTAACAACTGAACGATTAATAGGGATAGACACAACAAACGGGAATATGCTTTGGAACGAATCCGTCCCAACGCGAGCGTTTCGTAACGTGCTAACCCCGGTGTCTTCTGGAAACAAAATCATTGTCGCTTCTCACTCGGAAGGAATGATTTGCGTAAGTGGAAGCGGTAAAAGCGGTAAAGCAATTCTGCAATGGAAAAACCCCAAACTTAAAATTAACCTTTCGACACCAGTAATAATTGGACAACACCTTTACGGTTTCGCTGAGAAAGACCGTTTCATTTGTGTCGACATCAAAACTGGTAAACTAAACTGGGAAGAAAGAGGTTTTGGTACTTTCTATGCTTCGACATTAACAGATGGAAAAAAACTACTTGTTCTCGGCCAATTAGGAGAACTAGTCTTAATAACCACTAATCCAAACAAATACGAGGAAATCGACCG
Source organism: Verrucomicrobiales bacterium (assembly GCA_002708005.1). GTDB lineage: Bacteria > Verrucomicrobiota > Verrucomicrobiia > Limisphaerales > UBA1096 > UBA1096. Next base: position 7,377 of record PAOJ01000003.1, read on the forward strand.
AATGCAAGTTTGCGGAAAATCTTGGAGTTTCCCTGGTTATTCTAATGGCCGGCTATTCGTCCGCGACCAAAAAACACTCCAATGTGTTCAACTGCTTAAATAAAAAAGCCTAAACTTATTCTTACTTACTTACTATTTGCACAAGTGCCTGCTGAAGCACTAGTCCGTTTTCGGTACTAGAAGAAACCAATTGACGATTACAATTAAGTAAGATGTCCATTGCTCTCGTAAGTTCAATCTCAGAATATCGCCTAGCATGACCAAGAGCATTAAAAAGCATATATGGATGCATTAATTTGGGGTTAAATTTTCGATCATCTGGCAAATGATCATCCTCTATTGCCTCTAACTGAGACTTGAATTGAGGATAGCCACTACTGGAGCTAATCCATTTCAAACGAATCATTTCTCTTAAAAAAATCATCGTTCTAACTTTTGAAATTAAACCGTATAACAATGCGATTGGGCTTTTTTTACTATCCAGTTTCACCTCCCATAATTCTTCGTCAAGCACACGAAGCAGCTTTGGTAGATTTCTTTCACCTAAAGCATCACCTAAAGCAAAAGCTTTAGACTGCTTTGTTCGAGTTGCAATCTCATGAACATCTTGCCTTGTNACCTCATTACGTTCACCGATGTATGAAGCCAACTTATCAGATTCAGTATATAACTGTTGAAGATTTGACCCTGAAAATAAAATAAGCTCATCTGCAACATGCGGAGAAATATCTTTACCCAACTCAGTCAACCGTTCTCTAACCAGCATGGCTGCTCGACCTCCTCGCTCCTTATCACTAAAAGATTTATCTTCTACTTTTGCAAATTTTTTGAGCGTTTTAAAAAAGCTTTTTCTTTTGTCCACCTTAGCAGCACTCATCAGCAATTGAACACCCTGCCAATCAAATGCTTCCCAAGATTTAGCCAACTCAACCAACCGGTCCTTGACTGCTGCACTGGACCCTACCCTNTCGTCTCCAAAAAAATTCACCCCTCTTAACCACACAACTTTATTTCCACCAAAGAAAGGAAGTGTCTGCAATGCCTCATTAACNTTAGATAAGANTTCAAGNGCTTCTTCGGAGTTTCTTACTGATNCATCTATAACCTCGTGATCCATTCCCTCAGCAATAGAGCACCAAGATTCGTAAATTTGCTTTGCTCGATCGCGCACGAGAAAATCTTCGTCTCCAAATACTAGACAAACGGGCTCAGAGGGAGATTTTGATTCAAGAGACATTAGTTAAACAAAATTAAAAATTANGCAACGTCATGACCACCTGAATCCTGGATTCTTGACAAAACTTCGCTCATATCTTCTACCTCATTAAAAAGATTCGTTGCCACATATATTGGTGACTTATGCTGCGCCGCCATCGCAAGACAATCACTNGGTCGAGCATCAATCTCTACTATTTTACGACCCAATTCATTGTTCTGTTCTAAAATTAGACGAGCGTAATAAGTAGANTTTTTTAATTCTGTNATTACCACATGAAGTAAAGTAATGCCAAACCCACCAAAAACATGACCAAACAAATCATGGGTCAATGGCCTTTCTTTGGGTGTTTCATTAAGAAACATTCCAATTACAGCACCCATATTATGCTCTACCTGAATAACAAAAACTTTGTCCCCATTTCCTATGAANACGGCGCTACCACTATTAGCAGGAAGAATTCCCCTAATTTCAACAGNTACCGCATNATTACTCATTGNTNTTATNTTAACACTNTTTTTTTGGTGAGATAAATCACAAAGCANTTAANCAGCAGTTAAGCGCTTTACTACTTCACCCACTGCAGCAAACCCAAAAGCNCCTGTAACATATGTGGCAGACCCAAACCCCCACTCACAGTTCAATTTCATNGCACTTCCATCTTTATCCATCTCCTTTCGACTGCTGCAAATACTTCCATCTTTTTTAGGATACACTGGCGACTCTGGTGAAAAAACACATTGAACACCCATTTTTTTTGGAGCCCGAGGAAAGCCATGTTCTTTACGTAAGTTCGATCGGACCTTAGAGAGCAACGGATCATGAGTTGCTTTGACCAAATCCGTTACTNGCACTTTAGTACCATCCAATCGACCTCCCGCTGCACCACTTGTTATGATCGGAATTTTTCGACTATAGCACTCTGAAATCAGNAGAACTTTATTCTGAACATTATCAATNGCATCAATAACATAATCAAACCCATCTTTAAGTATTTCTCCATAGTTTTTTTTATTAAAAAACTCAATCCTCGCATAAACTTTACAAGCCGGAAAAATATTTTCTACGCGAGTCTTTAGTTCCTCGACTTTAAAATTACCGAAACTACNTTCGAGTGCTGGCAATTGACGATTTACATTAGTAATACAAACTTCATCAAGGTCAACTAAAGTCAATTCNCCAACACCNGAACGAGCCAAAGCCTCAACNACCCAAGACCCAACACCTCCNACACCAATCACACAAACCCGTGCTTTGTTTAGCGCCNACAATCCCGNCTGNCCATAAAGTCTGGCGATTCCTCCAAAACGTTCATTTAATTCTAATGGAACCACAAAGTGAAATAATCATCTNCAACCGACTGCCCCCTTTTANATTAAAAGTAAATACTCAAAGAATNCAAAAAGAGCTCGGATTTTGTTNGAACAAAAAAAAACAGGGAAAGGCTGCATACGGAATTAGCCCAACCCTGCTACTTTTCCACTCGGAAAAGCAAAAGAAAATCCTTACCCACGATCAATTTCGAGTCAACCTTGATTTTANATAATATTCAAATCTGTACTCGCATCAGTCTCAATACTTCGTCAAAATGNCCTTTAACGTGAGAGGTTATTTTCATAATTTTATTTTTCTAACCTCAGTTCTATTGACAGTCTCTAGTTTGTATGCGCAAGAGGACACAAATGATATTTGGGAAGCAGCCGCTACAGGTGATATTACACGATTAGACGAAATTGTTAAAAATGACCCTAATAAAATTAATGCCCCTGACACATCTGGAAGCACCCCTCTTCATCACGCAGCTTGGACTGGACAAATTGAAACTATTAATTGGTTAATCAGCAATAATGCTGATATCGATAGCCAAAATAATCTGCAATGGACGCCTCTTCATTGGGCAACGAGAAANGGTCAAACTCAATCAGTAAAATTACTTCTTGAATACAATNCGAAAGTTGATATTCNAGGAAATCTAAACCAAACCACTTTACATCTTGCGGCAAAACACAATCTAGAAAAACTCGTAACTATTTTACTTACCGCTAAAGCCAACCCAAATAAACCAGATATATTTGGACAAACTCCTGTCCATATTGCCGCTTTAGAAAACTACACTCCAATCTTAATAAACCTTCTTGAAAATGGNGGTAAAATTGAGGNTGAGACGATCTGGGGAGCCACCCCTTTGAGCGCGGCTGCTGCTAGAGGTAGGACATCGGCAGTTACAGCATTACTGATTCGCAATGCAAATGTTAACCATAGAACAAATTTNGGNTGGACGCCTCTTTTTTCATCTGTAGTTGGAAAACATGATTCAACAACAGCACTTCTGCGNAAAAACGGNGCAGATATTAATGTTGTCACNGAACCAGGNAACACCTTGTTACATGCCGCTGCTTCCAGTGGAATGAATGATATTATAACGGAATTGCTAGAACTATCGTTTGACATTAATAGTGAAGANGCAGGAGGAAGAACTCCACTTGATTATGCAANNGATAACCTTTGGGATAAAACAGTAATACTGATAAAATCAAAAGGCGGCATGACNGGCTCAAAGCTAACCTTACATCACGCAGCGTTTTCAGGAAAATTAGAAATGTTTGAAAATCTGATTAATGATAAGGCTGATATTTCACAAAGAGATGACTGGCATTTACCTCCACGTAATTGGACACCTCTTCACTATGCTGCCGCCGGAGGCAATTTAGATGCAATTACTCNACTNATCGATTTAGGTTCTGATATCAGAACAATCGACTACTTAGGTCGNACNCCAAGGATTATCGCCATTGAAAACCGTCAAACTAAAGCAGTTGAACTTCTCAAAAAATGGGAATATTCCCCAAAAATAACTAAAATTTCACATGCCGGCCAGATGCATTTTGAAGTAGTTGGAATTGCCGGTACAGAGTGCGAAATTGAGGCATCTACCGACCTGAAAAGCTGGACAATAATCAGTACNGTTAAACTAGAAAATGGCATTGGGAAATTCTTTGACTCACGTAAAGCCCTAATTCCAAAATGCTTCTATCGCGCTAAAAATATAGACTAATAAGAAAGCCCGAAGCTTTTTCAAACTTGATAAAAATTGTTAATCTGCAGTCTTAGCATCGGATTGATTAACAACATAAGTAAAGGCAATTCCCGATGCTATAAGTAAAGCCGTTTCCGCCCCTAATGTAATCCATGCAGATGCTAAATTCCCGAACTCAGGCAATAATAAAAAATATAGAGCACCTGAAACAAAACAACATGGCAAACAGCATAGAACCGNTAATTTATCACGATGTTGAGCCCAAAGGCCCCAAGTAAACATCGCGGTGCCTAAGGCAAAAAACTTACCTAGCACCAACCATGGAAGCAGGCCTGCAGCGCTTGCAAATGCCTCCCCAAAAAGTAATGGGTAAAACCAATTTACTACTAATCTCAAAATTAAAAACACCAAAACACCAACAACAATAGCGATACTAGCAATAACGTGAACACGTAGTCGAAACGTAACAACGTTATCNTTATGCCATGCCATAAGTCGGGGAGCCATCAAGATACCAAAGTAATGAAGAAACATTTGCAAAGCCAAGACGAGATACTGAGCTGAACCGAATAAACCACTAGACTCTTTACCTAGAATAAAATAAGTCATGATCTGAGCCATATTCGCCAAAAGGTAATAACCCAGATTAAAAAGCCAAATAAGCCATGCCTCTAGAAACATTTTTTTTGCATTGGATAAACGTAAAGCACTAAAACATCGAAAACCAAATTCATTTGATACTTTCCACCACACAAAAATTACTACAATAGCATTAGCTGCNAATAACACATAAAGATCGCTTCCAACCGATTGGCCTTTATTAAAAAACAAAACAAACCAAGCACTAGAAATNATCGATGAGGCTAATTGAAATCGAGATGCTCTTGGCATTTGCTCCGTGGCTTGAAACAACCAACTATAATCCATGCAACATACGAGTAAAAAAAATGCACCTGCTAACCAAGTCCACCTCTCACCTCCCTCTAGACTGCTTAGCGAAACAGCAAAAACCCAAAGTACTGCTGCCAGAAAACCGAGCACAAATCTGAATGTGAAAATAGCCGAAGCAATTTCACCTGGCTTGGCCAAGGCTTTAGCAACATGCCGAACTGCCACAGCATCAAGTCCAAATGCAAGGCACAACTGCAAAGTCATTGCGAGAGTGATAACTGTTCGAGATACTCCAATGTTATCTGGGCCTAGACAACGAGTCGCATAAATCATACCAACAACTTGAAATAGCTTACCCAATAATTGCCAAAGCATTGTACTAGAGAAATCCCTAAATAATTTGGCCTTAAAAAAACTTGAAGGCGATCTTTTCTGAATGGATTGTATATCAATCAAAATATAAACAACTAGGCACCTATTCTAACGCTCATTTTAGTTGGCAGAAACATAATTGGGGAGGAAAATTGGACCACCTACAACTTGACGAAGTCGACTAACAAATTCCAAGACACCCTTTTTTTCAAGATCACCTAATTCAAACTTAATATTTTCTCGAAGGTAGGAATTACGAAGTTCAAAGTCGAAATCCTTATGATTTTTTATTATATCAGTAAGTTTCGCTTCGCCTTTCTTTTTAGCCTGAAACAACATTTGAATAAGCCCTGGAACATTTTGATCCCGACGAATAGCCCAAACAGCAAAAACAAAAGGCAAACCAGTCACTTCTTTCCACGCTTGACCAAGGTCAAGAATTTGATGTTCATGAGGCCTGCTCAAAAATTCTATACCTGGGTTACCTATTAAGAGTATGGCACTATGCTCATCTGCTCGAGAATAGTTATCAAATGGGACAAGTCTCGGCACCAATCCCCGGTGTGCAAGTATAACCTTCAATAAATTTATACTGGATAAGGAAGCGGTATCACAATGAATAACATCGACCTCCTCAAGTGGTTTTTTATGCGCAAGAAAAACACTTCTAACAGGACCATCACAAGCAACTGCAACCCCATCAAGAACATCATATAAATCATGATGTAAAACTTCAGTTATACTAACTAGGCCAGCCACAAAATCTCCAGCTCGTAGCCTCTTTGCTAATTGGCTCGGCGGCAGAAATTCAATTTTATTCTCAACCCCAAAAGTAAGAGGAGCAGAATTTAAATATGGAACCGAGCCAATTCTCTTATTCATACAATTAATTCTAGAATAGAATAAAAATCAAACCGCACTTAAAGCCTCTTCTTTCCATTCACGAATCGGACGATAAAAAGTATCACGCTGAACAGGGATGCGACCAGCCTCACGAATTGCTTTTATCATCTTAGCTTCAGTCTGTGACTGAGGACTATCGGCACCAGCCATATGAAAAATCTTCTCCTCAATAATCGTTCCATGAACGTCGTCAGCGCCATAGTTAAGAGCTACTTCCGCCAACTTCATACCCATACCTACCCAATAAGCTGTAATATGGTCAAAATTGTCGAGATATAGACGTGCAACAGCAAGAGTACGCAGTATATCAAAGCCTGTAGGAGGATAGTTAATAGGGATCTCATTGTTATCAGGCTGATATGGCAACGGAATAAACCCAGTGAAACCATTGGTTTCATCCTGTAATTGTCTCAATTGACGCATGTGATCAATACGATCTTCAAGTGTTTCAAGATGACCGAACAACATCGTACAAGTACTATAACCTCCCAATTGATGCCAAGTTCGATGAACATCGAGATATTCCTCAGCTGTCTCCTTTCCACGAGCTATTTGATCGCGCACATCTTGCCTGAAAATCTCAGCACCACCTCCAGTTAAAGAATCCAATCCTAGTGATTTAAATTCTCTTAACACCTCCGGCATTGGTTTTTTTGCTAACCAAGACAAATGCAATATCTCTACCGCAGTAAAACACTTCAGCTGCAGACGTTCATCTAATAACTTTAGTTCGCTAATCATATCCGTATAATAACTATACGGAAGCGAAGGATGTAATCCTCCAACAATATGCAGCTCTGTTATTCCAATAGACAATGCTTCCTTTGCCTTTTTAACCATTTCAGGAATCGCCATTTGAAACCCATTAGCATCGCGTTTTTTTCGNGAAAAAGCGCAAAATTGGCAGCTCAAGATGCAGTAATTCGAATAGTTTAGATATCGATTAATAATGTAGGTGGCATTCTCACCGTTCTTACGACGATTAACCTCATCTGCTAATTGACCAAGCATATTAAGATCNCCACACTCGAATAAACGTAATGCGTCAGAATCATCAAGTCGTTGACCANTTGCTAACTTATCACGAATATCAAAGAACGGTTTTGGNACGAAAAAATTCATTGAATACGACGAAAAAACGGAAATACAATCTCGGTAGCCACTACAAAAAAGAAAACCGAACTTATAAGTGCATTTAGTTTAAAGAATGATGTATTGATCCACTTCAAGCTTCGCTTACGAGCAATCCAATGTTCAAACAGNAGACATAACATAATAATCAACCAACCAATCAGGAATGCAACGCGCATCTTAAGCATTATTCCAAACAGTAAAATCAAAGCTAGCATTATCATATGGGATAAAAACGAGGCCATGAGTGCATTCTTAGGGCCCCAAGCCGTAACTAGTGAACGTAATCCATTTTGCTTATCAAATTCAAAGTCCTGTATCGCATAAATAATATCAAAGCCTATCAACCAAAACACAACTGCAATTCCTAAAACCATAGGTGGCAGTAAACTTTGACTAAGTGGCCATATATGGAATAGCTCTTCAGAGGTGCCCCCCTTAACAGCAATCCAAGCCCCTATGGGAGCCAAAGCAAGAGCAATACCCAACCAAACATGGGTGAAGTCCGTAAAACGTTTAGTCAAAGAATAAAAACATATGAAAAACAAAGCCACAGGACCAAGAACCAAGCAGGGCAAATTAATAAACCCTGCAGCAACTAAAAAACCCGACGCAGTTAAACTAAAAAGAAACCATGCACTGAAAAGACTAATTTCACCTGCTGGTAAATGCCTATTAGCNGTCCGGGGATTCTTTGCATCATAATGCCGATCGACAATTCTATTGAAAGCCATAGCACTGGTNCGAGCGAATACCATGCACAAAAGAATCAATATGAACANTTTGAATCCTGGAAAACCATATTTGACCGCAGGCGCTGGTATATCCAGATTAGCGTCCTCTAGAAAATGATAATGCTCACGAGACGCAACCATCATAGATGCCAAAGCAAAAGGCATAGCNAAGATGGTATGCGAGAATTTAACAAATTCGCCCCATCTCAAAATCAGCCCAAAAAAGCCGCCTCTTTTAAGCTTGGACTTTTCTATTATATTTGCGTCGCTCATTCCTCCTCTTGCCAACGAGGTGAGGCCTCGTTTGAAACCCCAAGATGATCAAGAATTCTTGCAACAACCGTGTCTGCAACTTCTTCCATAGATTTAGGTTTGGAGTAAAAATGCGGATTAGCTGGAAGGATTGTCGCACCTGCTTGCAATAACAATTCCATGTTTTTCAAATGCACCAAATTTAACGGTGTCTCACGAGGAACCAAAATCAGTTTTCTTCTTTCTTTAAGCATTACGTCGGCAGCTCTCAAAAGNACATTATCACTATAGCCGTGAGCAATTCGCCCCAAAGTTCCCATAGTGCAAGGAACTACAACCATTGCTTCAGGCACATTAGATCCACTTGCAAATGGAGCATTCATACTCTTTAAACTATGCTTTTCTACTCCCTCAGCCAAATCCAGCCCACCTGACAACTCTTGTTGAATCACAGTCTGNGCATAGGAACTAAGCACAACATGTATCTTGTGCTCAGAATGTCCCAGTTGATCTAATAAACGCTGGGCATAGATCATTCCGCTGGCTCCAGTTATAGCAATCAGAATTCTCACTTTGACTGATAAAACAACCCATTCATAACGCAGCAAATATGCGTTAGACAAAGCCAACTTGTCGAGACAACGTGTCTACCTCTTGACAGGAAGGCAGATGAATGACAACAAGCGGTGTGCCCGAAGAGCAACATACACTTATCACCGGCGGTGCAGGATTTATTGGATCACACCTTACCGAACGACTTCTCAAGGCAGGTGAAAAAGTTGTGGTAATCGATGATTTGTCAACTGGATCCCTCGAAAACCTCCCTAAAACAAAAGACAAAACTAGACTGAGGTTTATAAAAAGCGAGGTAACTTCTTGTGAGGAACTTGATCAAATCATAGCCAAATCTAAGTATGTATATCATCTCGCAGCAGCAGTTGGNGTTGATTTCGTAATGCAATCACCCATTCGAACAATCGAAACCAATCTAAAATCGACCGAAGCAATCCTTGAAGCTGCAGCATATAACAATACACCTATACTTCTACCATCCAGCTCAGAGGTATACGGTAAAAGCAGTCGAGAAGCATTTGCTGAAACTGATGATCTTCTCATTGGGCCACCAACACTAGGAAGATGGAGCTATGCATGCTCAAAGCTAATGGATGAATTTCTCGCGCTAGCTTTTTATAATGAGCGTCAATTACCGGTTACTGTAGTAAGACTTTTTAATACAGTTGGACCAAGACAAACTGGGCGATATGGCATGGTGCTACCCCGCTTTATCGAAGCAGCTAAGGCTAACGAGCCAATTCGAGTATTTGGTGACGGACAGCAATCTCGCTGTTTTTGTCATGTCCAAGATACAATTGAATCACTAATACGTTTAGCTAATTGCCCCAATGCTCCTGGTAATATTTTTAATATAGGATCTACCGAGGAAGTAAGCATACTGGAATTAGCAAATCGCATCATCAAGATTACAGGCTCAAAATCAGAAATTAAACTTGTTCCATATGATTTGGCTTATGATTCCGGATTCGAGGATATGCAAAGGCGAAAACCAATGATCAATAAGCTTGAAAAATTTACAGACTTTTGCCCAAAGACTTCTCTTGACGATATTATTCGTAGCGTAGCTAAAATAGATTAGGCTAAATTTAATTTCCATCATACAGGACTCACACATCATAATTGCCCCGACAATTTAAAATTGAGTTCTTAGGGTTTTTTGTTGCGTTTGACCAAAGACGGAATTGAAAATATCTCTATGCAGCTTTTTCTCAATGGTGAGTGGCGCGAGCTTAGTAAAAAGACTGAGGTGCTTAACCCATTTGACGGTTCGGTCATCGATACAGTTCCAAGCGCATCCCCTACAGAAATAACCATCGCTATAGATGGCTTAGCTAATGGCGCCAAAACAATGGGGCGAATGCCATCATATCAGCGTGTAGAAATTCTCCGAAAAACAGCCAACCTCATACGCAAGCATCAAAAGGAACTAGCAGTACTAATTAGCACTGAAGAAGGAAAGGCCTTATCTGAAAGCCATATTGAAGTCAACCGAGCAGCTGAAACAATTGATCTATCAGCAGATGAAGCTCGACGAATGAATGGCGAAACAGTCCCCCTTGACTCAACCCCAAGCGGTGTAGGAAAGCTTGGGCTTACCTTACGAGTACCCTGTGGCATCGTCGCAGCGATTACTCCTTTTAATTTCCCACTAAATCTCGTAGCTCACAAAATCGGACCAGCAATTGCCGGCGGCAATGCTGTTTTATTAAAGCCTGCAACTGACACCCCCCTATCGTCATTAAAACTAGTAGAGCTGTTACTTAAAGCAGGACTACCAGAAGATGCTATTGCATGCTTAACAGGTTCTGGAGCGATACTTGGAAAAGCAATATGTAGTGACTCACGGATACGTAAAATAAGCTTTACTGGCAGTTCGGAAGTAGGTGAACGAATTTGTAGTTTGGCAGGACTAAAACGTATCACTATGGAACTTGGATCGAATAGCCCAGTAATCGTTCTCGACGACGCAGACCCAGTACAGGTTGCTGAATCTATTGCTATCACAGGCTTTTCAAATGCTGGCCAAGTGTGCATTTCATCACAGCGCATACTGGCAACATCAAAGATTCACAATAATTTGCTAGAGGCCTTGACCACAAAAGTTAGCCAACTCACTGCTGGAAACCAACTTGACGATCAATTCAACATTGGACCTCTTGTTCGTGAACATGATGCTCGACGGGTAAACGATTGGCTTACTCAAGCACAAAGCGAAGGAGCAGAACTCCTCTGCGGAGGCGAACGTCAAGGTGCGGTAATCCAACCAGCTGTACTAGGTAATGTTACAAGTAAAATGCGAATAAGCTGCGATGAGCTATTTGGCCCGGCTATTGGTGTTACGAAGGTAGAAAGNATTAATGAAGCAATTCATTTAGCAAATAACNCTCGATTTGGTCTTAGCGCTTCAGTTTTCACACAAAATATTAACAATGCGATTCGATTTGCCCGTGAAGTAGATAGCGGAAGCCTACACATCAACTTTGGAACTGCTTGGAGAGCTGAGGCAATGCCTTATGGAGGGCTTAAACAAAGCGGTATAGGCAAAGAAGGCCCTAAGTACGCGATTGATGAGATGACAGAAACCAAAATGGTCATCATCCACTGATCGCTTGGCCAAGCAAGTTGGGGCTGGTAAGTTTCTTACCTATTTTTGGTATTATGAAACGTTTCATTACCCTGTTTACTCTTATCTCTGGATTGGTCGCTGTAGCACAAGCCAAATCGGATAGACCCAATATCCTTTTTGTCTTCACTGACGACCACGCTCCTCATGCCATTGGCGCTTACAATGGCTGGCTCAAGTCAGTCAACCCAACTCCAATAATCGACAAATTAGCTAAGGAAGGCATGCTTTTTCAAAAAAGCTTCTGCTCGAACTCCATTTGCGGACCAAGCCGAGCAGTAATACTTAGCGGTAAACATAGCCATAAGAACGGTTTTATGAATAATGGCAATTCGTTCAATTGGAATCAGCAAATTTTCCCAAAAATTTTACGTAAAAACGGGTATCAAACTGCTATCTATGGAAAAAGTCATTTAAAGGGCAAACCACAAGGTTTCGACGACTGGGCGGTATTGCCAGGTCAAGGATTGTACTACAACCCGGATATGATATTTGCTGATGGCCGTCGTCGTATCAATGGATACTGCACTGACGTGGTCACAGATCTCGCAGTAAACTGGCTTAAAAACAAACGNAACAAGAACAAACCATTTATGATGATGGTTCAGCACAAAGCACCACATCGTAACTGGATGCCAGCATTACGTCATCTCACACTTTATGATGATATCACTATTCCCGAACCACCAACTCTGTTCGATAAATGGGAGGATAACGCCCCGCCGGCACGTCATCAGGAACTGGAGATTGATCGACACATGGATCTAAACTACGACCTGTTCGTCGACTTAACTCCAGATTTCGAACAACCACCTTCTCAAAAACGACAGGACCGATCAGCATGGTTCAATATGAAACGCATGAGCAATGAGCAATTAACCAAATGGAGAGAAGCCTATGCTCCTAAGGATGAAGCTTTTCATAAGGCAAATTTGAAAGATAAAGAATTGGTTCGCTGGAAATTTCAGCGTTACGCCAAAAACTACTTGCGTTGTGTCAAGGGCGTCGACGAAAGCATCGGACGACTGCAGGACACTCTCAATGAACTTGGCCTAGCCGATAATACAATAGTAATATACTCATCAGATCAGGGTTTCTATATCGGAGATCACGGCTGGTATGACAAGCGGTGGATGTATGAAGAATCTCTTATGATGCCGTTCATAGTTAAGTGGCCTGGAGTGACTAAATTTGGNAGCCGGGANAATCATCTTATACAGAATATTGACTATGCACCGACATTCTTGGAAATGGCAGGCGCCCCGGTACCAAACGACATGCAAGGTCGCTCACTCTTACCTTTGCTCAAGGGAAAATCTCCAGATAATTGGCGTGATAGTATTTATTATCATTATTATGAATATCCAAGCGTACACATGATACCGCGCCATTACGGTATTCGTACTCAAAGATATAAGCTAATGCACTTTTACCAATTTGGAGATGAATGGGAATTGTATGATCTGAAAACAGATCCGGATGAACTTAATAATATATATGGCAAACCTGAACACGCCAAACTTCAAAGTCGAATTAAGAATCGCTTAACTAAGCTCCAAAGTCATTACGAAGATAATAGTAATATTTCCGAAAAACCAGATGAATGGAAAGCCAGAATGAGGAATAAAAAATAATCCGACTCTAAAAAAGGCCTTTTGACTAATAGGTTAAATTAAACTAATAGTTGTCGAGCGTATTTTGCTAAGGAGCTAAGAAAATTGTTTGGTTAAATGGTCGATTTGGTTTTTGTGCAAAAACCGCATTCCCCATTTTTTCCTACAGAATACTTTCCATATAAAAGTAGAGTTCAAATTATTGTTTTCATCTAATGAACGATATAGATCCTGTTGAGACTAACGAGTGGCTCGAAGCAATTCATTCTGTCATAAAGACAGAAGGCATTGAACGAGCTCAATTTCTTGTTGAGCAAGTCATCGATGAAGCTCTCGCCAATGGTGTCGATTTACCAACAGGGATTCACACACGATACTGTAATACTATACCACTATCCGAAGAGCATCCCTACCCTGGAGATATTACCATTGAGCGCAGAATCCGGTCCATTATCAGATGGAACGCCATAATGATGGTACTTAGAGCTTCTAAGAAAGATCTGGAACTAGGGGGACATATGGCCTCATATCAATCAGCTGCCACCTTTTACGAAGTAGGGTTCAATCATTTTTTTAGAGCACCTAATGAACAAGATACTGGCGACTTGATTTATTATCAAGGACACATATCACCAGGAATCTATGCCCGCGCTTTTGTCGAAGGTCGGCTTACCGAAGAACAACTCGATAACTTTAGACAGGAGGTACATGGCATTGGGCTTTCCTCATATCCTCATCCAAAATTGATGCCAGATTTCTGGCAATTTCCAACTGTCTCAATGGGACTTGCCCCTATCTCTGCAATTTATCAGGCACGCTTTTTACGTTACCTAGAAAACAATCAACTAAAAGACACTTCAAAACAAAGAGTCTTCGCTTTTCTCGGTGACGGTGAGATGGATGAGCCGGAATCCCGAGGAGCTCTCTCATTTGCTGCTCGCGAAAAACTCAATAATCTTTGTTTTCTGATTAACTGCAACCTACAGCGACTCGATGGGCCCGTAATGGGTAATGGTAAAATCATCCAAGAACTTGAAGGTCTATTTCGAGGTGCTGGTTGGCATATAATAAAAGTCATCTGGGGCGGAGAATGGGATCGCCTGTTCGCTAAAGATAAGAGTGGTAAGCTTCTTCAGCTAATGGAAGAAACTGTCGATGGTGATTATCAAAATTTTAAATCCAAAGACGGTGCTTATGTTCGCGAACATTTCTTTGGAAGGTACCCAGAAACAGCTGCCTTAGTCGAAGACATGAGTGATGAAGAAATATTCGCACTTCGACGTGGAGGGCACGATCCCTCTAAAATCTATGCTGCACTAAAAAAAGCAGAAGAAACCGTTGACAGGCCTACTGTAATCTTAGCGAAGACTATCAAAGGCTATTCAATGGGAACTGCTGCCGAAGGCAAAAACATTGCTCATCAGGTTAAAAAAATGGATCTGTCGTCCATAATTCACTTGCGAGACCGACTTTGGCTAAATGATCGTGTTACCGATAATGAAATCCCTGATCTCCCTTATCTCACATTAGAAAAGGATTCTGCCGAATACAAATACCTTCATGCCCGCAGAAAGGCTTTACACGGATATCTACCACAGCGCTCCTCCAAATTCTCTGGCGATTTTAAAGTTCCCGAACTTGAAGAATTCGAAAGCCTATTGACAGAACAATCACGTGAAATATCTACAACGCTTGCTTTCGTTAGAACATTGAATATTTTACTGAAAAATAAATCCATCAGTGAAAATATTGTTCCAATTGTCGCCGACGAGGCTCGTACATTCGGCATGGAAGGTTTATTTAGGCAAATCGGAATTTATAATCCACACGGGCAAAACTACACACCTCAAGATCGTGAGGGTGTATCCTACTATAAGGAAACCATTAGTGGTCAGGTACTTCAAGAGGGCATTAACGAACTTGGCGCAATCGCTTCTTGGGTTGCTGCTGCTACAAGTTACAGCACACATGACCTCCCGATGATTCCATTCTATATTTTTTATTCTATGTTCGGTTTTCAAAGGGTAGGCGATATGACTTGGCTTGCGGGAGATCAACAAGCTAGAGGATTCCTGCTCGGAGCTACTGCTGGACGCACTACACTAAATGGTGAAGGGCTTCAACATGAAGACGGTCATAGTCATATACTCGCTAGTACAGTGCCAAACTGCATTTCATATGATCCAGCTTTTGCGTATGAGATGGCTGTAATAATTCAAGATGGGCTTCGCCGAATGTACGGTCCCGATCAAGAAAATATCTACTATTACCTTACTTTAATGAACGAGGCCTACTTCCAACCTGCTATGCCTAAAGGCGTGGAGGAAGGCATCCGTAAAGGAATCTACAAATTACTCAGTCAGGAAGGCAAAAAAACAAAAGTCCAACTTCTTGGATCTGGCACAATTCTCAACGAAGTAATTAAAGCATCAGAGATGCTTAGTTCAGAATACGGCATTGGTTCAGATATCTATAGTGTAACTTCGTTCAATGAACTTACACGAAACGGGCAAGATGTTATCCGTCACAATATGCTTAACCCTGATGAAAAACCGGAGACTCCATACGTTGCCGATGTAATGGGAAATGAACCAGCAATAGCTGCTACCGACTATATGAAAAATTATGCGGAACAAATCCGAGCATTTATTCCTGCGGAATCGTATTTGGTATTGGGAACTGACGGCTTCGGCCGATCTGATAGCCGGGAGAATCTCCGCACTCACTTCGAAGTCAATCGGCATTATATAGTTATCGCGACACTTAGCCAATTAGCCAAACGTGGAGATGTAAAAAAAGACACTGTCACTGAGGCCATTACAAAGTATGGAATAGACACTAGTAAATCTAATCCATTGTTCAGCTAACCTCGAATCATGGCAATCGAAATTCATCTACCTGACATCGGAACAGACGCAGCAGACGTAACAGAGATACTTGTTAGTATTGATGAACAAATTGAAGTCGATACACCTTTGATTAGTGTAGAGGGAGACAAAGCCGCAATGGAGATACCATCTCCAAATTCAGGAACAGTCAAAGAAATCAAGTTAGCAGTAGGCGATTCAGTTTCTACCGGCACGCTTATTCTGATGCTCGAACCCAATGAGGAAGAACCAACTAAGATTGAAGACACAACAGCTTCGGAAGAAAAAAAAGCAAACGAACCAAAGATTGTTTCTAAAAATATTCTCTTACCAGACATAGGTTCGGATGAAGTAAACGTGACTGAAATTCACGTCGCGACTGGTGATGAAGTTCAAATAGAACAACCTATTATCAGTGTGGAAGGAGAAAAAGCTGCGATGGAGATCCCTTCCACCCATAGCGGTAAGGTTACTGAAGTAAAAGTGACAGTTGGAGAATCAATTAGCACTGGGACTTTATTACTAATTATGGAAACAGTTGAATCACCTGATAGTAAAAAGGTGAAATCAACAGCATCCCCTGCCCCAAAAACTCAGCAGCTTGAACAAGAACCAGTTCAAAAACAGGTAAAACAATCCATTAAAAGACAAAGTGGATTTGTAGAAAATCAAGAATTTGCTCACGCCTCTCCATCTGTACGGCGCATAGCTCGTGAATTTGGAGTGGACCTGGCTAAAGTCCGTGGCTCCGGACGCAAAGGACGCATCATCAAAGAGGACGTCCAAAACTACGTCAAAGAGGCACTTCGAGTTTTAGATTCCGAAGGTAGTGGAGGAGGCCTTGGGCTACTACCTTGGCCAGATATTGATTTCAATCAGTTTGGCGAAACTGAGACGGAAAAACTTTCGAAAATAAAAAGACTTACTGGAGCTAATTTACATCGTAATTGGGTTAAAATTCCTCATGTCACCCAGTGGGATGAAGTAGATGTAACCGAACTTGAAGCTTTACGCAAAGAACTGAATTCCATCGAGGCAAAAAACGAATCAGGCATCAAGTTTACTCTACTTGTATTTGTAATGAAGGCAGTAGCCAAGGCTTTACAGGAATTGCCACCAATGAATTCGTCTCTATCCAATGACGAGCAAAGTATAATATTAAAAAAATACGTCAACATTGGCATTGCTGTAGATACTCCCAATGGCTTGGTAGTCCCGGTCGTGCGAAATGTTCACGAAAAAAGTTGTGTCCAATTGACTAAGGATCTACGCGAACTTTCCAGTAAAGCTAGAGATGGAAAACTAACCAAAAATGACATTACCGGAGGAACATTTACCATTTCCAGCTTAGGCGGATTAGGAGGCACTTCATTCACCCCTATCATCAATGCGCCAGAAGTTGGCATCCTAGGCCTGTCGCGCGCTGATCAAAAGCCAATATGGAATAACGATACCTTTATACCTCGCCTCATGCTACCAATGTCTCTTTCTTACGATCATCGTGTAATCGATGGGGCTCAAGGAGTTAAATTTCTGAATATCCTTAAAGAAAGTATCGTTACGGTCAAAGAGGAATTACAGGATCGATGAGTAACGAAATTAAAACACAGGTAGTCGTAATTGGATCAGGACCAGCCGGCTACTCTGCTGCATTTCGCGCAGCAGACCTTGGATTAGAAACGGTAATTGTAGAACGTTACCCCCAACTCGGCGGGGTCTGCCTAAATGTTGGTTGTATACCCTCAAAAGCATTACTGCATCTGGCAAAAGTCATAAAAGAAGCGAAAACTCTAAGCTCCCATGGTGTCAATTTTGGGGATCCAAAGATAGACTTACCAAAAGTTCGTGAGTGGAAAGAAAAAGTTATCGGTCAACTTACTAGCGGGCTTGGCAGTATGGCTAAGCTTCGAAAATGTCAAATTATAGATGGTATTGGAAAATTTATCGGACCAAATACTTTATTGGTCAAAAGCAATAAAGGAACGAGTACTATAACTTTCGAAAATGCCATCATCGCTGCAGGATCCAAACCTATTCAACTTCCTTTTATTCCACACGACGATCCACGCATCTGGGATTCAACCGACGCACTTGAACTAAAGGAAGTTCCAAAACGCCTACTTCTCATGGGAGGTGGCATTATTGGATTGGAAATGGGCATGGTTTATCAGGCACTTGGATCCAAAGTTGAAGTTGTAGAAATGTTAGAACAAGTCATTCCTGCCGCTGATAAGGACATAATTAGAACCTTCACTAAGGCAACTAAAGATGTATATGAATACATAATGGAAACCAAAGTGACCGCAGTCGTACCTAATGATAACTGCATCGAAGTTACGTTTGAAACAAAGGATGGAAGAACCAATATAAAAGAGTACGACGCCGTCCTTGTTGCCATCGGCCGTTCACCTAACGGCAAATTTATTGATGCCGAAAAAGCCGGAGTTGAGGTAACTAATCAAGGTTTCATAACTGTCGACAAACAACTTCGAACAAACGTTTCACACATTTATGCTGTAGGAGATATTGTTGGTCAACCGATGCTTGCGCACAAAGGTGTTCACGAAGGACACATCGCTGCAGAAGTCATTGCTGGCAAAAAACATTTTTTTGAACCTAAAGTAATCCCATCCATTGCATATACAGACCCTGAGGTCGCTTGGGTTGGTAAAACTGAAAAGGAAGCTATTGAACAAGGGATCAAATACGAAATCTCAGTCTTTCCTTGGGCTGCATCAGGTCGAGCATTAGCATCTGACTGCAGCAACGGTATGACTAAACTTATTTGGGACAAGGATTCGAAATGCATCATCGGCGGGGCAGTTGTTGGATCCAACGCTGGTGAATTACTTGGAGAAATAGGTCTCGCAATCGAAATGGGCTGCAACGCAGAAGACTTGGCACTTACGATTCACGCCCACCCTACACTTCATGAGTCGGTAGGCCTTGCTGCTGAAATATTCGAAGGCAGCATCACAGATCTACCCAACTCAAAGGCAAAAAAATAATTTATTTTTCAGCACGAAGTTCGAGTACAGTTTGAGCTAAAGCCTGCCCGATCCGAGTAAAAGTAATCGTGCTACCGAGGTAATGATAAGGAAAGTCAGACCCAATCTTAACCCATTCTTGTAAATTATCACGCCAAGTAGGAAAGGCTTCATCTGCACGTTTATCCCAATATATATCAGTTGGGATCGCCTTTACATTACCTTTAAAATCCAAAATGTCATTCATCGATAACTGGGCTTTTTTTACAATAGCCATATTACCCTTCGCCGGTTTAAATCCGTTCTGCCCCATAACACCAATCGCAATGGGCAATCGAGGCACGCCGAGTTCTTTACGGACATCACGTATAAGGTTTTCCATGTTTTTTGCGTATTCACCAGGCAAGTCTCCGTACATATCGTTCCACCCTTGAAACCAAACAAAACCAGCAATCTCGTAACCTCGACCATCATAATCCGGAAATCGTAACTTCATTTCACTGAGGGTTGTTTTAATTTCAGTCATCATTAAACGATAAAAGTGACCATAACTATCTAATACCTGCTTGTGGTACTCCTCCTTCTTAGCCTTTCGAATTTTATCTAATGACTCATTGCTTTTTGCTTCTACATCTTTTCGAGTAATTTTTGGATTATCTCTTTTTGCTTTATTCAACTCGCCACGAATTATTTTATTATAATCTCGCTTAATCAAGTTTTCGACAAGCTGCTCGATTGATTCCTTGGACGGCGCCCCAGAACTGGGCGGTCTAAAATCACGACCAATACTTTTGCCTCCCCATGCAGTCTTAATCAACAACACTGGTTCTTCATAGTGGTTGCCCATAATATGACCAAATTGCAGTTCAAGCCCAATACATCCTGGTGAACCATAACCAACTGTTAAATCACCACGGCGATCTAAGTAGTTAATCCAAACATCATTACGTTTAATATATTCCCCACCCTTGTGAAAATGTGCAAAAAAATCCTTGGTATCTAATGCTTTTATTTGGTGGTTAAGTAAAGGATCAATCTTTCCTTTACCTTCCATATTAGACTGTCCAGCTAATATAAAAACCTTAACAGGCTTAGTTTCTTCAGAAACAACACAAGCCACAAATGTTAGATTTAAAAGTAAGAAAAGAAATCGAGTCATATATTTACTGGTGAAAAATTTATTTATTAAAACACAAAAACAACAACTTTATACTTGCAGCTGTCAATATGTACAAAGTAAATAACGAAAAGTAGCTGCCAGCAAATCATTAAATAAATGAACAAAAATATACGTAGAGGCTTTACACTAATTGAACTTCTAGTCGTTATTGCCATTATAGCAATCCTAGCAGGAATGCTGCTTCCTGCTTTGGCCAAAGCAAAACAAAAAGGCGTTCAAACTGTTTGCATTAATAACCTCAAGCAATGGGGATTAGTTTGGCAATTTTACACTGACGAAAATGACGGAAAATTTAGTAATGGATTAAAAGTTGGATGGGCTCGTGGTGA
This sequence comes from Verrucomicrobiales bacterium, assembly GCA_002708005.1. Lineage (GTDB taxonomy): Bacteria > Verrucomicrobiota > Verrucomicrobiia > Limisphaerales > UBA1096 > UBA1096. The sequence continues at coordinate 28,088 of PAOJ01000003.1, forward strand.
ATGGGTAGCCTCTCTAGAAAAGTTTTGGCGTAAACAGGATATCCTTCTTTGTCCAGCTGCTAACATGGCTCGAAGCGGCGCTGGTGAAGGNTATCGACTTATTAAAACACAAAAATACAAAAACGACCCTTATGNTCCTTATGGCAGCTATAACGCTTCATACAGACATGGTCATATTTCAGCCGATAGCGGCATTCCTACAAGATCTAGTTACGGCAACAACAACTGGCTTTACAACGCACCTCGGACCATTCAAAGCAGAAATATGAATTGGCATTGGAGAACAATGGACCCGTCTGGGCATGATCTTCATAATATTCCGATGTTCCTAGACACTATGTGGCGAGGTGGAGGGCCTTATCACGGAGGTTCAGCTAAAATAAGTCCAGGTAACTATAATGGAGATTGGCAAGGTGCAGGAAAAGAAATGATGCACTTCGCATTTGATCGTCATGCTGGAGGCACGCAAGGGGTTTTTATGGATCACTCTGTACAACACATTCCAATCAAAAAACTTTGGAGATTAAAATGGCACAGGGAATTTGACACAGATATAAAGATTAATTGGCCAGCTTGGATGAAGGCTTATCCTGAGCATAATTAAGTTTAAACTTCTAAAAGAAGAAAAAGAGCCTGAACAATCTAGGCTCTTTTTTTAATTTTTAGCTTAAACAGAAAATCCAGCTGCCTTAGAATAATACTTCATTTGAGAATATGGAGCCCGCTCAAAATCTGTCTCAATTCAAAGAAAAGCTGCTTATCATGGCAAGCCATGCAGAAGGCATGGTCACACGAGCGGTCAGAGCTCACTTAGACCGCAGTGAGCCAGCTGCCAAACAAGCACTTGAAACAGATGAGATAATTGACCGACTTGAAATCCAAATCGATCGGATAGCGCTTACCCTTCTTGCAAAAAAATCGAGCCCTTTTGAACTTAGACAGATAACCTGTGGTATGAAAATTGCCCAAAATCTGGAAAGAGTGGGTGATGAAGCTAGTACGATTGCAAGACGATCTATTTTGTTGATGAGCCTTCCTAAATTAAACGCTCCATTAGATATCCCTCTAATGACATCTCTCGTCAATACGATGCTTAAGGATGCATTGGATGCATTTGTTGTTGGTAATACTCTTCTAGCAAGAGACATCATTCCAAGAGACAAAAAAGTTGACGATCTAAACGACATATATCAGCAAGAANTGATTAATTTAATGGAGGCTGAATCAAAAAATATTTTTCGTAGCGTACACCATAGTGTTATTATAAAAAGTCTAGAGCGGATTGGCGATCATGCCAAAAACATTGCAGAGGATGCTGTGTTACTTCATGAAGGAAAAGACATAAGACACAACGCAATAAACCCGTCGTAGGATGCCAAAAAAAGAAGTACGAATATTAGTAGTTGACGATGAGCCCGATGTGCTTGAACTAGTCGTATTTCACCTCAAAAAAGAAAAATATAAGGTAGCTATAGCTGACAACGGAGATAAAGCTTTGAAGATTGCTAGAGAACNAGTGCCCAATCTCATAATACTCGACCTTATGTTACCAGGCATTAGCGGGCTAGAAATCTGTCAACTACTCAAACAAAATCCTAAAACCACTGAAATTCCTATCCTTATGCTCACAGCGCGAGCAGGTGAAGAAGACCGTGTTCGAGGCTTAGAACTTGGGGCTCACGACTATGTTACCAAACCCTTCAGTCCTCGCGAACTAGTGTTAAGGGTAAATAATTTATTATTACTTAAGCAAAGTGATAGAAAATCNATTGAAGTAATAGAAAAAGGACCTTTTTATTTGGATACAATAAAACACCAGGCAAATGTTAATGGTAATAACATTAACCTCACAATTACTGAATTTAAATTACTTTGCCTGCTAACTAATCGAGCTGATGAAGTACAGACAAGGGAAACACTTTTGCGAGATGTTTGGGGATATGAACCAACAATTGACACTCGTACAGTAGATACGACAATTCAAAGACTGCGATCAAAAATTGGAAAAGCCGCAAACCATATCGAAACAATTAGAGGCATAGGTTACCGTTATTTAGAATCCTTATAATGACTGCATGGTTTTTATCTTTAATTCTCTTTATTTGCCTAATTGCTACTAATTATTTATGGCGCCAAAAATATCACTTATTATCCAGTCTTGATAAAAAAAAGGACGAGTCTAAAAGGCCAAGCAGGCTAGTTAAGGACTTAGGCATGGCTGACATGTTCGCCAACATGCCTGATGGAATTTTGGTAACCAATTCAAAAAGAAAAATTGACTTTGCTAATCCGGCCTTTTGTAAAATGTTCGAACTAAATGAAGATCCATCTGGCAAAACAATAATGGAAGCAATCAGAATCCACCAAGCTCATGAGTTAGTTCAAAGACTAGAAAAGGAAAGCAGTGTAACTAATGAGGAATTTATTTTGCCAAATTTTAATCAAAGTTTTCTTCAAGTAAACGGCGTAGCAATGCGTGAAAGTAATGGAAAACATCAAGGGACAATTTTAGTTTTTCACGATCTCACACGCATTAAAACACTAGAAAACCATCGCCAAGAATTTGTTGCTAATGTCAGTCATGAGCTTCGAACCCCTTTGTCCATAATCACTGGTTATGTTGAAACCTTACTAGATAGCGAAACAGATAAAGAATCAAACAATCATAGATTCTTAAAAAAAATTGAAAACCATTCAAACAGACTGACATATTTAATTGAGGATATTCTAACCTTATCTCGATTAGAGTCTGGTGGAATCACCCTTAAAGAAGATCACGTCAGCATTTTCAATCTCACTGAAAGCATTTTTGAAAGCCTAAAAGAAATGGCTGAAAAAAAAGGTGTTTGTTTAGAAAATAAAGTCGAAAAAGAAGCTTATATGCTAGCAGATCAACAACGATTATTTCAGGCAATAAATAATTTAATCGAAAACGGGATAAAATATGGCGGCAAATGCGTTTGCGTTTCAACAGAAATAAATGCAGGTAAATTAGAAATTTGTGTGGAAGATGACGGACCAGGCATTCCTTCCGAATCAAGCGAAAGAATTTTCGAACGTTTTTATCGTATTGATAAAGCTCGCTCACGAGAAGTAGGCGGCACAGGACTTGGGTTATCGATCGTCAAACACATCACTCAACTACACCAAGGGACGGCTAGAGTTGAAAGCTCGCTGGGAAATGGATCACGTTTTTATCTTTCCTTTCCGATCGAGTAATAAAACAGTTTTACTTAATAAAGGAAATTAAAATTTAGCACATGGCTTGTGTATCCGAACATAAAGTTTCAGCAAAAAAATTTTGGAGAACATTCTTTGCCCGCTACTGGTTTCTATTGATGCTTGTTTTAATGATACCATTTGGCATCTGGCTTCCAGAAGGTGGTATAACAATCAAAAATACAGGCTGGGCAACCCCTACACTGGTTGGGATTATGATGGGAATATCCGGCTTCACCTTAAATACAAGTAAACTACATAGCCAAGCTGCCAACCTAAGGGCAATAGGACTTGTCTTGATCTCAATCTATTTCGTTGCACCGATTGCGGCATATTTTTTAGCCATAACACTTCAGCCGGAAAACAATCCCCACTTCTTAACGGCAGTAATGATTTTAGCAGCACAAGCAAGCAGTCTAGCATCAGCTCTAGCCTTAACCGTACTTTCCAGAGGCAATCAAGAAATCGCTCTTATTTTCACCTTACTTTCAAGTTCCCTCACAGTTGTATTTACACCCTTTATCTTAAAATTAAGCCTTGGAGCTAACGTGGAGTTTCCTGTGTTTAACATGATACTGAAAATGTTACAGGTTGTTATTTTACCGATTATCTTAGGACAAATATTACGTCGTTATTTGTGGAGAAAATCCCAACCATTTATAAATGGAATTCGATTGGCTCCTCAAATGATTATTCTAATATTTGTATATTCCGGTTTTTCTGTAGCTACAGGGCAAATACAAGGAAATACAGAAATTGTACTACGTATAACACTTATTGCCACGTTGCTTCATTTGATTTTATTATTATGGAATTATATTATGAGCATCTTACTTCGCTTTGACAGTGAGACCTGTACTGCAGTCGTATTTTCAGGCTCACAAAAAACACTACCAAATGGCATTTACCTTTGGGAAAAATTCTTCGGCGATAATCCTATCGGAGCCTTGCCTCTAGCTATTTACCACCTTATTCAATTAGTAGTGGATACTATGCTTGTTCCATTTTTTGAAAATAAAAACAACAAAGACTAAAAAAGCACTAATTAATCAAAATTTAATCCTATACTAAGATTGTTTAATTACGTATCCAACTTCGCAATGGCGAATGCCTAATAAGGTCTAAAAATAGCTCGTTTAAGTTGGCTGCCTTATTTTCTTCCAANCGAATAGTAGCTAGAGCTGTCATAAGTAATACTAGGGCCACACCAAAAAAATAAATCGTATACTCGTTCCATTCNATTCCTAAAAAAACATCCTCTTTAGNAGACAAAAAATCGATCATTAGCCCCCATAATGTTGGTGAAATACCCATCGCCAAATTTCCAACAACAGCATAAACAGCAAAAAAATGACTACATCCCAAACGTGGCACTGTCGACATTGCCAGTCGAGTCATTGACATCGTGACAGCTGATAGAACAAACCCAAAACTAAAATACAAAGCTGACACGAAATAAAAATTTAAAGGCACCACCCTTCCAGCGATCAAACCAAACAAAAGCACACAAAATAACCCAACAATAATTCCAAATAAAATAACTGGACGACTACCAAGTCGATCTAATCGAGACTTAAGAAACCACAGAGTCCCTAGCGCACCAACAAATTTTGCAGCAGAAGCTAGCATTATATAATTCACCTGCATACCTGCTTCAGCTCTGAGATACTTAACAGTAAAAGCTGCTAATCCACCGAGTGAAACAGCCATAAAAAACTCTACCACAAGTAATTTTCGAAATGGTTTATTCTTTAAAATACTACCCCAAGGAGCTTGTTGCTTTTTTCCTTTCTCCTCTTCAGGTGGCAACACATCAGGAACTCGACGAATGAAAAGCAAGCTCAACAATCCAACTAAACAACTGAAGCCAAACAAAAACGAAAACTGAACATTTTCTGCAGAATTTCCGAGATACACTGCAACAAGCAAAAACGCCAAGAGGCTCCCTGCATTTGCAAAAGCACTTTCATAAGTAAGATATTTACCGCGAATATTTTCAGGAATCAAACCGCGAATCCAAGGAAACCAAGCGCAACTAGCAATACCTCTCACCATGTTGAACGCAAATAAAAAAACGAGTACTAAGATCAATTGGCTTTGCGAGCTAAGTGGACCACCCATCAAAGGTACAAATACCAGACCTAGGACAAACAACAACCGAACGGTCCATCCGGTTAAAATAAAAAATTTGTATCCCCATCGACCAACATGTGCTGCAGCAGGAATCTGAAAAATAACCATAAGTGGTGTCATTCCAGCAATTAATCCCATAATAGTTGCACTGGCTCCCAAACTTTCTGCATAAAGAAAAATTGGGCTATCCATAATAATCTGGCAGGATAAAAAATTGAGAAAGAAAAACCAAAAAAGACTCTGCACCCCTTTTGGAAATGTCGAAGTTGAACGAGTCTGGCTCAAGGCNAAGGAGTTGGCCACATTGCGAATACAAACGTCAAGTGAAGTCAACGACCACCCGGCTTTTTATCAAAAGGTGAACGCATGCTGTTATCCAACAAACCACCTCGAACCGCTGGACCACCCTTATGAATATTACCCTGGAATAAAAGAGGAGTAGCGCGCTTAGATGAAATACTTGTAGGTCGAGAGATAATATCAGAAATAGGATTACCCGAAGAAAGGGATTTCACGCCTACAACAGGCGGCTTCACAGTTGCATTTAATTCATCTACGCCCACACCCCTAATTGGCGTTGACTGAGCTGGATTAATACTGGCCCCAAAATTTAGCGGCGCAAGACCAAACGTTTTTCGANCTAAAGTCTCACCTTTGCCACTTAAAAAAGAATTGCTTCCAAAAATACTCTGTGAACGATCGCCTGTTGCATCAAAAAATCCACCTTTACTTTTCTTTTCTATTTGACCAGATGATCCTGCTATTTCGCTTCTACCGAATCGACCTGCCTTGGATCCAACTTTATTTCGAGTCGTACTAAAAGGATTTACAGAACTGTTCTTTCGACGAGCAAATGGTGAAAAATCCGTAATTGAATTACGGGAAGCGAAAGGAGAATTTCCATGAAATGCAGATTTTGATTTTTCATCTTTTTTTTCAAACACCAAATCAAGTCTAATATTATTTTTATCCAACCGATCCTCATTATCATCCTCGTCATCTAAATAATTTGAACCCTTCTTCCTCTTATCCGATTGACGACTTTTGTTTGGTCGAGATTTTTTACTTTCGCCACGAATGAAATCCTGTACAACACCATTTGATTCTCTGTAGGAATCAAGAAAAATACGCTGATTTTCGTTTATCGAATCGCCTTCAATAGATCGATCTTCCTGTTCTTGATCAGAATCACCCATCCCGTGAAACATCCAATTTTTTTTACGATCAAACATCTCTAGCAATTTTCGAGACGATTCGCGATCCGTTTTTGTATTTGGAACAGGGTATAATGACGAAGGAACTCCGCTAGCGGATTTAGCAGTACTCAACAAACTTCTTCCGGAATTGGTTTTAGTCTCTTTTGTACGAGACTTGAGCCCCGATACCCCTTTAGATGAAAAAAAACGGGCCTCCTCAGCAACAGCAAAATGAGAACTTATCAAAATTGCCATAATTGCCAAAAATGACATATTTTTCAGGAAATAATTCAATGCTAAATCTGTTTTTAGATCAAAAAGGGAAGTTNTGAGACAGCTAACCAATAGTAATGTTCAATTTCATTTCTCAGATTTAGAACGAATACTAATTGGATTAGTAAACAAGAGTGAATTTGGCACCAAAACCTTCTCATCTCCCTTCTCAAGTGAAGTATATCGTAAATCAATCGCCATTACAAAACCTTCGAACGATTTTACACTAATCCACTGCCCGACTCTGAAAGGACGATAAATTAAAATCAAAACCCCCGACAAAAGATTACTAATTGAATCTTTAAGGGCAAAACCAACTGCAAAACCAGTTAGTCCAAGACTAGCAACAATAGCAGATACATTAATACCAACCGTACCCAATGCTGTAACTAACCCAACAATCCAAAGAACCACATTTGCCACACGAGCAAGTAAGTTGACAACGCTAGAATCGATACCTGTTGCATTTCCTGCTTTACGAATTATTTTTCTTACAATAATAGCAAGAATCCAAAATCCAATCAGAATAAGAAGAGAAACCCCAATCTTTTGAACCCAATCCATAACTAAGCCAGAAAAATTTGCTTCAATCCCAAATCGCTCCAAAACATTGGTTTCCTGTTGGGCAAAAACAAAGTTTGGCGATAAAGCCATAATTAAGATCCACCAAATGCTTCTTTTATTCATAATTTTCAACTGAAAGAAAGACTGTTGAAGATCTGCAGATCAAGCAAGCCCGAGTTGTGCTGTTGCTTGACATGCAGCNTTACTTCTTCAGCATTCCTAAGTGTCCAATCACAACCCTTTATTGCCTTTTATGGTATTTATAATCCTACTTATCAAAGCGGGTTACTCACTTGCCCAAGCAGATAAAAGCACTTTGGCCACAACAGCTATGAAAGCGGTAGTTGATCAAGTTGAGTCAGATTGGATCGATGATCGCTGGTCTAAAGTTCAACTAGGACCATTCCTCTCATCGACTATCAATACAAGAAACGGTCGTATTCACAAAGGGATAGCAATAAAAATCGGAAAAAAAGAACAGGCAACAGTTTGTTTTAACACAGAATTACTTAGCTACCATTCTGGCTGGATTGACGGTTTTTTGAATCTTAAATCAAAGCGATTTGGTCTGATTGAATGGCCCGAACCAAAGGGAGAAATGATTTTCATAAACGGCAACCACGTAGGCTGGTCACATGAGTCAAAATGGAAAGATCCTCGACCAAATAAGCTTGGATCACTTCCTCGGCAATGGGGTAAATATCTAGGGCTATATCGCCACGGAAAGCGTGTAGTATTACATTACAATATAAATGACACGACTGTACATGAATCCCCTTGGGCAGGAGAGGTTAATGGTAAAATATATCTATCTCGAACAATTGAAGTAGAAGCTTCATCAAAAAAACTTTCAAACCTCATAGCCTCATATCCAAACGCTAGTACTAAACATGTAAATTCTAATAACGCAAAAATAGTCCACGATTCAAAAGAACTTTGGATTAAAGTTCTTGGCCAAAAGGCTTCAATAAGTATAAATGATAATCGGGTTTATCTAGATATAGCACCCAGTCAAAAAAAACGCTTTGTAAAAGTTCTGTATAGCAATTCTAAAGAAGCCATCGAGCAAATTGCTAATCAAAAAAAACCGATAGTTCCTCTTTCCGACTTTACAAAGGGTGGGCCTGGAATCTGGAGCACTTTGGAAACCAGTGGCATCGTTGGAAAAATAAACAATTCATTTGCAATTGATACTATTCGGCTTCCATTTAAAAACCCTTGGAACGCGTTACTATTTACGTCTGGCCATGATTTTCTAAATGATAAATCTGCTTTAATTGCAACTGTTCACGGCGATATATGGCGCTTAACTGGTATTGATAAAACACTTAGATCTGTCAAATGGACGCGCTTTGCTACCGGCTTGTTTCAACCACTCGGGCTTAAAGCAGTAAACAATCAAGGTTACGTAATAGGCAGGGATCAAATCACTCGGCTACACGACTTAAACAACGATGGTGAAGCTGACTATTACGAAAATTTTAATAACGATGTATATGCTTCTGGAGGAGGTCATTCCTATAATACAAATCTCGAAACCGATTCAAAAGGCAACTTTTATTTCACAAAATGTGCTGAAGGAAATCCTCATGGAGGAACTCTTCTTAAAGTAAGTGCAGATGGATCGAACCTTGAAGTATACGCAACTGGGTTCAGAAATCCAAACGGCATGGGAATTAGTCCGCAGGATACTGTCACAGTTGGAGACCAACAAGGCGGCTGGGTTCCTGAAACTCGCATCGATGCAACCCAGAAAGGGGGGTTTTATGGTTATATACCGATGCATCATAGAGATAAAAAGCCTGATGATTACGATGCCCCATTTACATTTGTACCTAGGATAATGGACAACTCTGCAGGCGGTCAGCTTTGGGTACCAGCCAACCATTGGGGATCACTTGAAGGGAAAATGATACACCTTTCTTACGGTCGCTGTTCCGCGATGATCGGCATAACGGATCTTTCAAAAAAAACACAGGGAGCGATGATTAGCTTACCTGGACGATACTTGTCTGGGGCAATGCGAGGTCGATTCAATCCACACGATGGACATATGTACGTTTCCGGTCTTCGAGGTTGGCAAACATCTGCGGTACATGACGGCTGTTTTCAAAGACTTCGTTTCTCAGGAGGCAAAATACGACAGCCAATCAGCTACTCTACACATCCAGGTAAAATAGAAATCACCTTCGATACTTCTCTTGATAAAAACTTAGCAGAAGATGTTGAAAGCTATTCACTTGAACAATGGAATTACTTGTGGAGCAGTCAGTATGGGTCAAAGGATTGGTCAATTATAAATCCAAAAAAGAACGAAAGGGATAACGTGACCATAGAGTCTGCAAAACTTAAAATTGACAACAAAACAGTCGTGTTAACTATTCCTAATTTGTCCAAAGCTATGCAGTTTGAACTCAAATATGATATGGACGATTCACAAGGAGAACTCGTTCGAGGATCACTAGCAGGAACAATAAATAAACTATGAAAAAAGATACCATTATACCTAACCCTTCACTTTGGTTAGTCATGCTAAGTACCGCGATGGCAGGCGGTATGGGCTGGGGTATTCGTGGACAATACGGGCACGAAACTGGAGCTATGATTGCAGGCCTACTGGTAAGCCTCGTACTAGTTTTTCTATTTTGCCCCGGCAATTCTTCAATTCATGTTGTTAGGGCAGCAGCACTAGGGACCATAGCTATGGGTTTTGGCGGTTCTATGACCTATGGGCAAACAATTGGACTCACTCACGATAATCCATTGATCGGAAATTGGGAGGCATTGAGATGGGGCATGCTCGGACTAGCAATCAAGGGAAGTATTTGGATTGGTTTTGCTGGGCTGTTTCTTGGAATAGGTCTTGGCGGAAAACGATATCAACCACACGAAATGTTTTTACTCATTCTAACTATGCTTGTAGCCGTCGTAATAGGATGGTGGGTACTAAACACTCCTCACGATCCCGAAAACAAGCAGCTTCCGTTTCTTTACTTCTCTGATCACTGGAAATGGGAACCAGATGCTACTCTAAAACACCGCCCTGAAATCTGGGGAGGTCTACTTTTTGGATTATTTAGCGGCATAGTATACGCGAACTATAAAAAAAATGACCAGCTAGCGTGCAATCTTGCGCTCTGGGGAATGCTCGGAGGAGCAATAGGCTTTCCGCTTGGCCAAGTAATTCAGGCCACAAATGGATGGAATCCAGATTTTTTCCGGGAAAGTTTTCTCGGCGGATTAACAAAATATTTTAACTGGTGGAATATGATGGAAACCACCTTTGGAGCAGTAATGGGTGCAATCCTTGGACTTGGGCTTTGGATAAATAGGAGGCGAATAGCAGTTTCAAATGAAACAGATGTAAGTCCCCTACCCAATTGGCTAGTAGGAATTTTGCTGATAACACATTTATCCCTGCTTGTTCTTGTGGAATTCAGTAAAATTGACTGGATTGACGGAGTATATGACCTAGGCCTGATGATGGCGCTTATCCCTCTAGTTCTATGCGTTAGAGGACGATGGGGACCTTACTTACAACTACTTCCTATCACCCTAATACCAATTGCCGGAAAGACACTTCGAGCGCTGGTTGATCCGGTAAATCAATCCCTTTACTGGCTATCATATCTAATCCTTCCAATATTAATTGCTACAACCATCGCTATTTGGTTTGCACGACAAGCCAAACCAAATGGTGAGCATCCATTATTCATCCGCAGTGCACTTCTCTTCTCAATATGGATCTACCACGGACTAAACTTTGCATTCTTTAATTTCCCTTGGCCCTGGGAGGCTTGGGGAGGGCGTACTCCAAATGCCATGATATTCCTCATCTGCATGTTAGGACTAAGTGCTCTTGCCCTTTTCTACAATCCCATCGAACGACGTTGGGGCTTTAATATGTGGCGATGTGAGATAGATTGACCTCGGCTAAACTAAAACTCACCATTTGCCACATGAAAATTTGTCGTTACGTTAATGCTGACAATCAAGTTCACATAGGACTAGCTAAAGACGATAATACTCTGATCGACCTGACCTCTGCTGAAGTTGAATCAATTACTTCCATTATGGAAAATGAAGTTCCAAAAAAATTCTTATTGGACTTGAAGGATAAAGATTTACCTGAGGTTCCACTTAATGATGTTACCTTACTTTGCCCAATCGAGATGCAAGAAGTTTGGGCAGCAGGTGTAACTTATTTACGAAGCAAAGATGCCCGAATGGAGGAATCAGACTTTAGCGCGACCGCATATGACCGTGTTTACGATGCGCCAAGGCCGGAAATTTTCTTTAAATCATTACCTGAAAAAGTAGTTACCTGTGGAGATAAAGTTGGAATCCGTAAGGATGCCAAGTGGAATGTACCAGAACCGGAATTAGTACTTATAATGAACTCAAATGGAGACATTTCAGGATATGCTGTAGGAAACGATATGAGTTCGCGTGACATTGAAGGTGAAAATCTTTTGTATTTACCTCAAGCTAAAGTCTATCACCGCTCATGTGCAATAGGACCGTGGATCACCGTCGGTGCAAAAGAAGCTGAAGCCCGTGAGTGGGAAATTAGCCTAAACATTGAACGCGCTGGCAACAAAGTTTTCGAAGGCAAAGTAAGTGTTAATCAAATTAAACGTTCCTTTGATGAACTGAGTAAATATATGAATCAATCTCAGGAGTTCCCTTTCGGAAGTGCCCTTCTTACAGGAACTGGAATTGTACCTGACGATGATTTTACTTTAATCGAAGGCGATACAATTTCAATCTATATCACAGGAATAGGATGCCTGAAAAACAGCGTTATTAGTGTTTAACAACAGATTTGTTTTTTCGAGGACGACGCCGCAGACCGTTTTGTAACCAAAGTCGCCAAACCATCCAAATTGCTTCTCGAACGATTTTACCGCTCATTTTTGATGTTCCAACAAATCGATCAGTAAAAATAATAGGAACCTCAGCGATCTTGTATCCAGCACGCCACAAAATATGAGTCAACTCGACTTGAAAGCTGTAACCATTTGCTTTCACTTTATCGAGATTAATAGCTTGAAGTGCTCGCCGTCTAAAGCACTTGAAACCGCCCGTTGGATCGGTAAATGACATGCCTGTTATGATTTGCACATACTTAGCCGCAAACAAACTAAGCATGAGCCGACTAATTGGCCAATTAATCACTCTAATACCTTCGCAATAGCGAGAGCCTAAAACTAAATCGGCGTTCTCGGATTCCGCCTTCTCTAAGAAACGAACGATATCATCCGGGTTATGAGAAAAATCGCAATCCATCTCGAAAACAAAATCGTAATCACGTTCCAGTGCCCAAGCAAAACCCGCACAGTATGCTCGGCCTAGTCCGTCTTTTTCTTGTCGATGCAAGACATGCACACATTCATTCAACTCAGACAATTCGGATGCAATATCTCCTGTGCCGTCTGGAGAGTTATCATCCACCACAAGCACGTCGATTACGGTTTCAAGATTAAGCAATCGCTTCACCATTGGACGGATATTCTCCGCCTCATTGTAAGTAGGCAAAACTAGGAGCGTATGAGACATATTAGACAATGACCCCATCAATCATACGACGAATTTGAAGAGGATTGTCCTCTTGAAGTTCTCTAGGCAATAGGGAATCAGGAAAACTCTGATAACATACATCACGGCTAAATCGGTCAATCGCATTAGTGCCAACGGAAGTTGACCGTCCATCTGAAGTTGCAGGGAATGGGCCGCCATGAACCATAGAATGACAAACCTCCACCCCAGTCGGAAACCCGTTGATCAAAACTCGACCTGCCTTATACTCAAGAATTTCGAGTAAATCTCGGTTAGCCTTAAGATCAGCCTCGTTGCCGTGAACGGTTGCGGTTAATTGGCCTTCAAGCGATTTGGCAAGTGCCAACATTTTATCTCTGTTATCATGAGTCACTATCATTGTAGATGGACCAAATAACTCCGCACCAAGTGATGCATCATTTAGAAATGAATCAGAATTCGTAAGAAACAACAAAGTTTCAGCCTGACATTTACCTTCGCCAGCCTCACCTCTTGCCAATGCCTCAACTGCAACATTCTCAACTAAAGATTTGGCACCTGAATCATAAGCTGAACCGATACCTGAATTGAGCATCGTAGCGCTAGGGCTAGAACCTACAAGTTCCTTAATCTTAGAAATAAAAGGTTCAATATTTGAATTACTATCGACAATAGTTAGGCCTGGATTAGTACAGAATTGCCCCACACCCATTGTCATCGAACCGTGCAGTCCTACTGCCAATTCCTCGCCTCGTTCAGCCATTGCTCCCGGCAAAATAAACACTGGGTTTATACTACTCATCTCCGCATAAAATGGAATCGGCTCCGGACGTTCAGCTGCAATTTTCATCAACGACTGACCTCCAGCCCGAGAACCAGTAAAGCCAGCGGCCTTAATTTTAGGATGCCGCACCAAAGATTGACCAGTTTCTCGACCAGGACCATACAACAGAGAAAAAACCCCTTCAGGCAAACCACTATCTTTAACGGCATTTGTCACCGCTTGGCCAACGAGTTCTGCCGTTCCAGGATGTGAGTGATGAGCCTTAACAATTACCGGACATCCGGCTGCCAATGCTGATGCCGTATCACCACCAGCAACAGAAAATGCTAGAGGAAAGTTGCTAGCACAAAATACCGCTACAGGACCAAGAGGTCTTTTCATAGAACGAGTATCTGGCTTAGGCACAGGAGCACGATCTGGATCGGCGTGATCAATGCGCGCTCCAACCCACGAACCTTCTTCCACCACTGAAGCAAATAATCTTAACTGGGCACAAGTTCGACCCGTCTCCATTTTGATTCTGGGCTCCGGCAACCCTGTCTCTTGCGGTGCTAATGCAACCAATTTATCGCTTATTAATTCAATGTTATCAGCAATTTTTCTCAATAATGAAGCCCTTTCAATTCCACTAGATTTACCAAAAACTCCGAATGCTTCCTCTGCCAATTCAACTGCACGATTTAGTTCAGCTTCTGAAACAGCAGCATATCCAGGTTGTAATTTCTCTCCGGTAGCCGGATCGACTCCAAAAATTGTCTCTTCACTTTGGGAACTTAATTGAAATCCAATAGTAGATTTCCCAGTTAATTCTGCCATATGCGAAAAATACACTAAACTATCAACAGATAGAAGATCACACTGATTTTATGTAATACGAAAATCAGGTTATTTATAGATATATTATAGATTTAAATTGCTTGCGGAGGAGTGATCATTTTGTAATTTTCATTTCATCGCAATTTTTTGAAATAAGTTTATTTACAAGAACAATTGTAAATATTTTTTGAATTACCGATTTTTTATAAACCCGAAATAACATGTTAAGAAAGTTAATCATTCTATGTTCGATTCTGACAATACTGTTTGGAGTCGCTTCATCAAATCAAGCTGCAGTTAATAAAGGTGCCCTTCTAAAAGGAAATCAAACTGTTAAAGGCAACAACAACCTTAAAGGTGGAGGATTGATATCTTGGAATACCTATTCCTCGGTGGATCCTAGTATCTTTAGTCACGATCTCTACTCGGAAAAGCTAACGGTCTTAAAAGCAGGCCACTACTTAATAGCGGTAACACTTCCGATTGAATCGGCGGTAGGCCAACGTGCCACACAAAGAGCTCAACTTAGGGTCAATGGAGGTGCCAACGGCCATCTTTATTCTCTGGGGCAATCAAGTTACGCAAGAAATTCAGGAGGCCATACCGAGGGGTCATCTCACTTTGCAACGCTGATTTGGCTAGCAGCTGATTCTGTTCTTACTCTTGATGCTGTCGACATTGCAGGAAATGCAAATAACCGCTTCCTTCGCACAGCCACCCTTTACGCCGAAAAAGTGGAGGGAGATCGTAATGTATTTAATGCCACTGCAACTAAGATTGAATCAGGGGAGAATCTAAATGTCGCTGAAGACACAGAAGGGCGCAATTTAATCTGGACTGGTAAAAGAATTAATAAAGCTTTTGGCTTTGTAAAGGCAACACCTGCACCTGAGATTACGCTCAAAGATGAAGGAAACTATCTTGTTTATGTTAACATCCCTCTTGAAGGGAGTGTGGGCCGAGGCTCAGTTGGCTTATCTGTTACATTGGACGAGGATATCGTGGATGGTGCTCGAGGCCAGCAAGGATATATCCGTAATTCAAATGGTCATACAACTTCATCAATTCACTTTTCGGGTGTTATAAATGCAAGTGCTGGTTCAGTTTTAAGGGTAGAAACTGCTCAACTGGCAAAAGCTGGAACAATCAAAGTCCAAGGCGGCAAGGCTGCTTCGATATTCATCGAAAAATTAGATGACACAGGCTTATTTGCTGACGCCTTCACAACTACTGCTGCTGAGGAAAATGCGGAAAACCTTAACCCGAATGCAAAAACTGCACTGGCGCTGGATGGAGGTGCTGGATCAACGGAACCAGCATTGGATGAAGAGTATTACTCCAATGAAGGTGAAGCAGAAGAAAAGATCGTAATAAAGAAAGCCGGTAATTATTTGCTTAATGTAAATGGAGTTTTCACAGGAGGAAGCTCCCGTGCTAACCCAAGGATTTCTGTTGAAGTAAATGGAAAAACAGTTTCNGGNGCNGAATCNACNGCCCACTATCTNNGNCATTCANATGGCCATGATGANTCATCAGGGTCTTTGGTGACTATGTTGAACGATTTAGNTGTTAATGACGTAGTCACAGTGAGTGTTCAAAGGGAAGGTAATGGGGGTATTGTAATTGCGCCTGAGGACGGCNTTGTATCACTTCAATACCGCNCAAACTATTCAGCAGGTGANGGAGATACCAGCCCACCNAAACTCGCCTCATTCGAAGGCTTAGGCATCGACGGTTTTCGTGCNAAATTGGAAAACTTTGGNTTGAATGTCGATACTGCCTCAATAAAAGCTACCGTTGATGGANCTGANGCAGTAGTTACAACNTCAACCGAAGGAGGAAATANAATAGTTAACTATGCCTTCCCAAGCATTCCTGAACCGTTAAGCAAACACACTGTTTCCTTAAGCTANTCNGANTCNNCNGGAAANANTTNNNCNAANGANNTNGNNTTCNCNATAACCNTGNATTANAAGAGNGATTCCANCAAGNTNNGCNTCNTCNTCAGTTGACAAAACNNCNCCTGGTTTTNTNGCNAANGTTACNCANATAAGNACCATNCAAACNGAAACACTTGCCAGNGTNCANGGCGGCACTATTGAAGGNGCTGAAAAACAACTCGCAGGACANTTCCTGAATCCNAANGANCTNGATGANAACGACAACCCACAACCTTANCTAAACGAAGCTGACCCNGATGCATGGGATAGCTGGNCCATAGCNCCTGTNGAAATTGATGGNACCATCAANTGGAATCAGGANGAAGGTGCNGNNCAGGGNAATTTTGGNGAAGAANCACTAATCCCTCAAATCCCAGGCTGGGGAGATAGTTCTGACGGGATTGTAGCAGAAATCCTTACTTNTCTTGAATTAAAGAAAGGNTTNCATCAATTGGGAGTAAACAGCGATGATGGATTTAGTCTGTCATTTGGACCNAATGCTAAAGATGTCTTGGGGCTAGTCGCTGGACAATTTAACGGAAACCGCGGTGCCGCTGACACCATTTTCAATATTGTTGTGCCAGAGGACGGACTCTACCCTGCCCGCCTTGTTTGGTGGGAAGCAGGCGGAGGAGCCAACATTGAGTTCTTCTCTATCACAGACGGCAAAAAGAT
>PAOJ01000004.1 GCA_002708005.1 Verrucomicrobiales bacterium
CCACTTTAAGCCTACTAAAACTGGCCGATATGCACTTACCTGTGCGCAGTTGTGTGGTGATGGTCATGCGCGAATGCGTGGCGTGGTTAAGGTTGTTAGTGAGCAGGAATGGAATCAGTGGCAAAAAACAGAGGCTGAAAAAAATAGTTCTAGTAAACAACAAGCATCTGTAACCATTGATAAAGTTAAGGCCTGAGTGTGGCTTTGCTAATTTCGAATTTTGGGTGCTCCTGATGGGAGTGCCTTTTTTGTTTTATGGAATCCAATGTTAAAATGGTCAGATTGGTGGTTTGGAGTGGCTTATTTTTGGTCATTCTTGCCATTTGCTTTGCATTTGTCCGAGAGCAAGGAGCCTCAATTTCGAAATCCAATAATAAAGATGCACTACCTATTATTTCTAAGTTAAGCGATTTTAATCTAACCAATCAATTGTCAGAACCAGTTGGTTTGGATGATTTTGCTGGAAAAGTTTGGTTTGCTGACATTGTATTCACCAGATGTGCAGGTCCATGCCCTGCTATGACTAAGAGAATGGCAGAGCTACAGTCTTATTATGCAAATAATCAAAATGTGGCATTTGTTACTCTCACTACAGATCCTGAATTTGATACGCCGAAAATAATGAGGCGTTTTGCTGAAAAGCATGGTGCACAAAATCAAAGCTGGGATTTTTTGACGGGTAAAAAATCAGAGATCGTACGTTTGGCCGTAGATGGAATGAAACTTACAGTTATAAATAAGCCAAAGGACAAGCAAGTATCTCCAGAAGATTTGTTTATTCATTCGTCTTATTTTGTAGTGTTTGATCAACAGGGAAGGTTGAGAGGTGCCTTAGAAAGTTTGGAGGAAGGGTGGAAAGAAAAGGCGATTGGTATTGCTACAAAACTTTTAACAGAATAGATATTTATGACTATTCAAGATTTACCTCTTATTAATGCTTGTTTAAATGCACTTGCAACGGTGTTTTTAACACTAGGTTATTTTTTTATTAAAAAAGGAAATAAGATTGCCCACAAGAAGTGTATGATTAGTGCGTTTCTTACTTCAGCAGTATTTTTAACATGTTACTTGATTTATCATTTCAATACAGAGGTGGTGACAAAGTTTGTAAACCCAACTTGGTTTCGTCCAATCTATCTAGTTATTTTGATTACTCACGTAATTTTGGCAGTGGTAATTTTACCGCTTATTTTTATGACTTTCAGCCGAGCTTTAAGGGGGCGCTATGAATTACACAAAAAAATTGCCAAATGGACATGGCCATTATGGATGTATGTTTCTATTACCGGGGTTTTGATATACTTGTTGCTTTATCAGATTTTCCCTCAACCTAAATCAATACCAAGTGTTGAGAAACCGCCTATTGCCCAATTAGTAAGTAGCTGATAATTGATTGTTTTATTATGCTCTTGGGTGAGCTTGATTGTAAGCGCGTTTGATTCGCTCAGTGGTTACGTGCGTGTAAATCTGAGTTGTTGATAGGTTTGAGTGCCCTAGCATTTCCTGCACACTTCTTAAATCTGCTCCAGCATCAAGCATATGTGTGGCATAGCTATGACGTAATTTGTGAGGTGTTAGTGAGGAGTCCAAGCCGCAGGCATTAAGATAATTTTTTAGACGCAATTGAACTAGCCTTGGGTAAATTGGACTTCGTGTCTTTTCTGATGCAAAGAAAACAGGCTCATTACTCTCTGGCGGCTTAGCCAAGAGCAACCAATAAGACTTGATCGCTTCAACAGCAGTTTTTCCTATGGGTACTTGACGTTCTTTTTTTCCTTTTCCATGAACATTAACCACTAATTCATTGGCATCAATTTCATCAGATAACATGCGGCATATTTCACCGATTCGAAGTCCGCATGAATAAATTGTTTCTAAAATCGCGCGATCACGAAGATATGGTGCTTGTTGGACTTTTTTATTTGTACCTTCATAAGCCAAGACCTTTGTTCGATACTCAGCCTCTGGGGCGTCCAGTAGCTGTACCATTTGCTCAATGGTCATAAATTGAGGCAGTCGTTTTGCAGGTTTGGGTAGTGTTATGCCCTTTACTGGAGATGCTTCAAGTAGCCCTCGCCGCATGAGATATTTATAAAATGAGTTAATTGCACTAAATCGAAGACGAATAGCTGCTTGGCTAAAATTAGTACGTCCCAGATGTCTAAGAAAAACCCTAAATGTATCTCGTTTTAAATTTTCCCATGGCGCATTTTGACCATTTTTATTTTGGTACCATTCAGCAAATTCAAGGAGTGCCTGACGGTAGTTTCGAAGTGTGTAAATAGAGGCATCCTTTTCATTTTTCAAGAATCTGAAAAATTGTTCTGGCCAATCCTTGGAGAGGTTAATTGATTCTGTGCGGGGCACGGCATAATTTTATCTGTTGATATATTTTTTTGGAGCGTAATTTTATAATTTCTGAGTTAGATTCACTAAAAATGAAGCTTTGGTTTGTTAAGTTTTTGTACAGCTTATTGGGATTTATACTTATAAATTCGATATTTGCTGTCGAATCGCCAAAAGAAGTGCCGGATAAATTCATTCGTATGACAATGAATCCAAAACGGCCGAAGATCCCGGAAGCACTTAATACTTCCATTGTCAGGTTTATTCCAAAAGATGCTAAATTAGCAGAAACAGGAATATATGTTGATTTGATAGGGGCTATTCATATTGGTGATCAGAAATATTTTCAGCAACTTAATCGTGAGTTTGAGGAATATGATGCNCTNCTTTATGAGATGGTTGCGGATAANGATAGTTTGGGNGGGCAGCCAGTTAGATTTTTAGAGAGTAAGGANAAACAATCAAATGGTAGGTCAATAAANTCTGATAAAATAAANAACAAAAAAAGTTCATCTGAAAAAACTAGCTTTAAAGCTGGAATGGCGGTTGTTGGNGGAATGCAGCTTGGNGCTAAGGACATGTTGGGCTTGGCNTTCCAAGTGGATTGGATTGATTACTCTGNAAAGAACATGGTGCACGCTGACATGTCACCGGATAAATTTGCCGAAACGATGGATAAAAGAGGAGAGACATTTCTTACTTTGTTTATGGATNTATTTGTACAGGGACTAAAGCAGCAGCAGAGTAATAAGAGTAAGGCTCCAGGTGATCTTGCTTTATTATTTGCATTGTTTTCTGACAATAGGGAGTTGGTGATGAAGCGAATTATGGCTCAACAGTTTTCTGAGACAGATGTTCTGGACAATCTTGGTGGTGAAAATGGATCTGCTATTATTACTGAGCGNAACATTGTGGCGATGAATGTTTTGCGAAAGCAAATTGAAAAAGGAGTTAAGAAGATAGGAGTTTTTTATGGCGCAGGGCATTTGCCAGATATGAGTAGGAGATTAATTGATGAGTTTGATATGAAGTTTGTTAATGAACGATGGATTGAGGCCTGGAACCTTCGTTTGCCATCAAAAAAAACTTTAAACAATGAATGATGTCTGAGGTCAAAACTTACATCATTGAAGTGGGCAAGTTTGACTGAAAAGACCTAATTTGAGTGTAGTTATGGCATTAAAATTTTTTGATATGTTGAATAAAATAAATAAATATATTGTGTTGTTAGCTGCTTTTATTGTCAGCTCGGTTTTCGGATTAGAATCCGTACAAGCAGAGGAAAAAGGCCGTATTTTTGAAATGCGCACCTACTATGCAAACGAAGGAAAGCTTGATGAATTGAAGGCCCGTTTTCGAAATCATACCGTGGATTTGTTTAAGAAGCATGGTATGAAAAACATTGGTTATTGGGTGCCAACAGAAAATAATGATAATAAGTTGGTTTATATACTGGCTTATCCAAGTAAAGAGGCTAGGGAAAAGTCTTTTAAAGATTTTTTGAATGATCCGAATTGGAAGGCGGCCTATAAGGCATCAATTAAAAACGGACGTTTGGTGAAAAAAATTGAGAGTGTTTTTCTGGTGGGGACTGATTTTTCAGCCATCAAGTAGCTTGAAATAATCATGAAAAAAAGGTGGGCNTAAAAGTNCACCTTTTTTATTTTGATTTTTTGNAGTTAAAGGCACTTTGCTTGCACTTNTTGAGGTGGGGGCNTAANNTTGTNCTTTAATCTTTTTAGCTATGAATAAGACAACACCTATAGGGGATTCAAGTCGAAGAGACTTTCTTAAGACTTCATCAACAGCTGCGATGGCTAGTGCTGCCACGCTAAATTTTATTGCTCGTAGTAGTGCCTATGCGCAAAATAGTGATACAATAAGAGTAGGGCTTGTAGGTTGTGGTGGGCGTGGAACTGGAGCGGCAAACCAAGCACTAACTGCAGATGAAAATGTAAAACTTACAGCTGTTGCAGATGTTTTTCCCGATAAGGTTGATCGAGCGGTTAATATTCTTAAGAAGCAGCATGAAAAGAAGGTTGATGTGCCGCATCAGTTTGTTGGNCTGGATTCTTATCAAAAGCTTATTGATAGTGAGGTCGACTTAGTCATTTTAGCTACACCTCCTGGGTTCCGTCCTTTGCATTTCCGTGCGGTAGTTGAGGCTGGAAAGCACTGCTTTATTGAAAAACCAATGGCTACTGATGCTCCAGGAGTTCGCTCAATTTTGGAGTCGGTGAAGATTTCAAAGCAGAAGAATTTAGCTATTGTGGCGGGTTTCTGTTGGAGATATGAACACGAGCGACGTGCGTTTTATGATAGAATACTTGGGGGTGAAATTGGAGATGTTCAATCAGTATATGCAACTTATTTAACTGGTCCAGTAAAGCCGATGCAGCCTGATTCNAAACGTAATTCGAATTGGAGTGATATAGAATGGCAGGTTCGAAACTGGTATAATTTTGCTTGGCTTGGTGGTGATGGTTTGGTGGAGCAAGCAGTCCACAGTGTAGACAAGATTGCTTGGGCTATGCGTGATACTCCTCCAGTTAGTTGTACAGCTGTTGGAGGACGTGGAATTCCAAACAATAGTGGAAATATTTTCGATCATATCGAAGTCAATTACCTTTATCCAAAAGGTGTTAGAGCTTATATGGCTCAGCGCCAACAACGTCGTTGCCATAATGAGAACAGCGATTATCTCCTTGGAACAAAAGGGCGAGCTGATATTGCTCGTGGCATTTATATTGAGAATGCAAAGGGGCGTTGGACTTATGATGGTAAACGCGAGAATATGTATCAGGTAGAGCATAATGAACTGTTTAAGTCGATTCGCGATGGTAAACCAATCAATAATGGTGAGAGAATGGCATTGAGTACTATGATGGCGATTATGGGCAGGACGGCTGCTTATACTGGTAAGGAGATTACTTACGAACAGGCTCTTAACTCTAAAGAAGATCGTTTTCCAAAAGATATGAACTGGAAGACCGGAAAACATACTCCACCTCCGTTAGCTCAGCCTGGTATCACTCCATTTGTGTAGTATCATGTCTTATAAATGCAATAGAAGGAAATTTGGGAAGGTAAGCGGTTTAGGATTGTTTGCAACAGCATTAGCTCTGCCAGAATTGGGTAGAGCGGAATCCAGTGAATCTCCCAATCGTATACTTAAGTCTATTAAGTTTGGAATGTTCGGAGAAAAGATTTCGACAGTTGAGAAGTTTAAGGTGTTAAAAGAAATTGGATATGATGGTGTTGAGTTAAATAGCCCGGGTGGAGTCAATAAGGATGAAGCATTATCTGCAAGCCGAGAGACGGGATTGCCGATTCATGGTGTAGTAGACTCCATTCATTGGGGAGTTCGCCTCTCATCCCCGGACAAGGCTACGCGTGCTGAGGGCTTGCAGGGCCTGAAAACTGCACTTCGTGATACTAGCAAAGTAGGTGGTTCCGCGGTATTACTAGTACCCGGTGCTGTGCGAGATGCAAAAAATGAAAATCATCAACAAGTGTGGGAAAGGTCTATTGAGCAGATTCATTTAGCAATTCCAATGGCGGCTCGCTTAGGAATTCATATTCTCATTGAAAATGTTTGGAATGGTTTTCTTTATAATCCGAAAGGAGATGACAAGCAGTCCGCTGACCTCTTGGCAAAGTATATCGATGAAATTAATAGTCCTTGGGTTGGTAGTTATTTTGACATAGGTAATCATCAGCGTTTCGGGAAGCCTGCTGAATGGATTAGAACATTGGGTAAGCGAATTGTTAAATTGGATGTTAAGGACTGGGGTAAATCTAATGGATTCTGCAAGATCGGCGATGGTGATGTAGATTGGCCGGATGTTAGAAACGCTCTAGAAGAAATTGAATTCACTGGCTGGTCAACTGCTGAGGTTGGGGGTGGAAATCGTACGAGAATCAAGGAAATTCACGACCGAATGGATAAACACCTACTAGGTATAGGCTGAATTTTATTTAATACTCAAGATAGAATGCGGGCTCAATATTGAGCCCGTTTTATTTTTGCTGTTTAATATTTTTAATGTTTATTTTGCATTCAAGTGATTACAGCTCGGATTAGATAAATCGCAAATTACCTTAACAATTAAGATTGTTAATTTTGATAAATTAGAGTGGCTTATGATCTTTGTACCACCAAAGCTTTTTATCTATATGATATTGGTTTTGAAATTCATAATGTAAGTCTGCGTATGTTATATTGCTGCCGCCTTTGCTTTGAGGGCCTATACGGCCATTGCCTGAATTATGTCGGGCATAGAGTAAATTTGGTGGATTTTGAGTTGATCCAGCAGGCCTTGGGCCACTAGCATTATACATTCTTTCATGATCCCAAAAGGGAACTACCATATAATTAGCGCAGCCAAAAAACATGATTTTATCCGGTTCTGGTACTTGGTTGGAATTGCCATGTTTAATATTTGCGGGGCCNACAATTTGTTCATTAGCTCCATAAGAAAAAACCACATCTCTCCTTTCCTTATCGAAAACGATTCGACGCTTCCGATGCTTGAATTCATTAGATGGCCCTTCGGTATCAGCAGGATCCGAGAATAATTCCATTGTACTGAGATAGCCAACTTTTCGCATAACAACAAGCCAGTTAGCATGTGCTTGAGTTGATCCCGCAAGAGACTTTGGAAATTCTCCGTCGTAGTCTTCTGCATACATGGCAGTCGAAAGGCCAAGTTGTTTTTGATTGCTCATACAAACTGTCTGTTTTGCTTTGCTTTTAGACTTAGCTAAAGCTGGCAGTAGTAANCCTGCAAGTATTGCGATAATGGCTATTACAACTAGCAGCTCAATTAATGTGAAGCCGTGAGTATTTTTTTTCATATTATTTTAAACAATCAAGCGATTATGCTGTGAGCAATTTTACCGTGAACATCAGTCAAACGAAAGTCTCGACCACTCCAACGAAANGTTAGTTCCTCATGATTGATACCCATTAAGTGAAGAATGGTTGCGTGGAGATCATGCACATGCATGCGATTATCCTGAGCATGCATGCCAAACTCATCGCTTGTTCCGTATGCAAGTCCTCCTTTGACCCCTCCTCCTGCTAGCAGCATTGAGAAGGCAGTATTATGGTGGTCGCGGCCAACATCCTTCTTTTTATTCTGTTGTGCATAAGGGGTTCTTCCAAACTCGCCACCCCAAATAATTAGTGTGTCTTCTAATAACCCTCGTTCTTTTAGATCTGAAATAAGAGCTGCAGTAGCTCGGTCACTATCTTGGCAGAGCTTAGTGTGTCCTTCATTGTGCTTCGTATGTGTGTCCCATGGTTGATTGTTATTGTTTACATAGTACACCCCTACATAGCGAACCCCGTTTTCGACTAGTCTTCTCGCAAGTAAACAAGAGTTTGCAAAAGGGGTGCTGCCGTATTTTTCCCTAGTAGACGCACTTTCCTGTTCAACGTCAAATGTATCCATCGCTTCGAATTGCATTCGGTAGGCTGTTTCCATCGCTTGAATTTGTGCATTCAATTCAAGGTCATTATCGCGTTTGGCAAGATGCAACTTATTTAGACGACTAATTAGATCAATTTGCTTTCTTTGATCGTGATTGCTTAGGTTGGCGTTTCGTACGTTGGCGACAAGTTTTTCAATCTTCATGTCAGCAGTTGTGATACTGGCTGCTTGATGCTGGGCAGGTAGGAAGCTATTNCTCCATAGTGCAGGTCCCACAACAATTTTGTTCGTTGGGCGAAGAACAACATAACCAGGAAGGTTTTCGTTTAGGGATCCCAATCCGTATTGTATCCAGGAACCAATCGAGGGTCGAATCGGTTGCACATTGCCGGTGTGCATTTGCAAGAGAGCTGGTTCGTGGTTTGGGACATCAGTATGCATTGATCGAATAATACAGCATTCATCGATTATCTGACTGATGTAGGGCAGAGATTCACTGACAGCAATTCCGCTTTGTCCATGTCGCTTAAATTCGAATGGCGACGGCATAAAGCCTGAAGAGTTTGGTTTTTTATAAATTTTTCCTGTCGGCTGAGTGTTTTCGAATTTTTTGAGTGCCGGTTTTGGGTCAAAAGTATCAATGTGCGAAGGGCCGCCATTCATAAATAGAAAGATCACTCTCTTGGCCTTAGGTGCAAAGTGAGGTCCATATGAGCTTGCAGCCTTAGTTTGTTCTCTTTCAATTATCCCAGCTAAGCCAAGAGAGCCAAAGCCCGCTGTGCATCGCCGAAGCATTTCTCTTCGATTAATTTCTGGTGAAAAATGGAGTGACATTAATCAATATAGTTCATTTCATTTGCTGCCAGAAGAGCGTGTGAATATTGCTCCCATCGTGTGAGTTTGCTTTCGGATGGTGATTGAAGAAACTTTAATGCTATATCTAGTTCAAGAGTACTTGGTTTGCGACCATAAAGAATGCTGTATATTTTGTGAATTTGATCGGTATTGGACCTCGTGTTGTCTGTAACATGACTTGCTAATCGTATAGATTGATCGGTCATGAATTGGTTATTTATTATAAACAGTTTTTGAACTGCCGTAGTTGTATTGGAACGCGTTGACGCATGGACGTTTGCGTCCGGATAATCAAACTGCATTAACATATCGTTTAGTTTTTTTCGACTTATCCGACTGTAAATTGTTCTCCTGTTATTATTTGCATCACTTAATTCCAGTGATTTTCCACCAATTCGGTCTAGATTCCCACTTGCGGCTAAGATCGAATCGCGCCACTGTTCAACACTGAGTCGCCGCCGATTCATTCGCCAAAGGTAAGTGTTTGTTGGGTCGATTGCCTTATTAGAATTAGTTTTTCTAGAGTCTTGTTGATAAGTCGATGACAGAACTATCTCGCGAATTAATTGTTTAATTGACCATCCGTTTTCCATGAAACGAACAGCGAGATCATCTAGTAGGGCGGGGTGAGTAGGNGGGGTCCCTAGTTGTCCGAAATTGCTTGTAGTGGTGACGAGTCCGTTCCCAAAAAACATTGACCAAATCCTGTTGACAATGACACGTGCTGTGAGTGGGTTTTCAGATGTGGTGATTGCTTTAGCTAGTTCTAGTCTTCCACTGCCATGAGTGAATTGCTTAGGTTCTTGTTTTGATAAGACTCGAAGAAACCGACGAGGTGTGAGTTCACCTTTGTTATCTGTATTTCCTCTTAGAAAGATGTGAAGATCTTTTGGCTTTAAGTCGCGTACCATGTGGATGGTTCCAATTCGTTTTTTTGCGGCTTCAGAATCTTTTTTTATTTCGCTNCCATCTGCCATTCTGTCGACTAGNTCAGTGCTCGCAAATATACCCGCTAATGCGTAGTAATCCTTTTGTGTAAGTGGGTCGTATTTATGATCATGGCATTGTGCGCAAGCAACCGTGAGGCCAAGTAGTGAACGAGTTAGTGTGTCCACTTGTTCAGCCCATTCTTCGGCTTTAACGGCAAGCCGATTACGATCATAATATTTGTGGCCTAACCCTATGAATCCAAGAGCAGGAAAATCTTTTACTTGAGGTTTTTTTAATAAATCTTCTGCGAGTTGCTTTCGGATGAAATTATCATATGGAAGATCATTGTTGAATGCATCGATGACCCATTCACGGTAACGAAAAGCGTTTGGATAAAAAAACGCTTTATTACTGCCGACTTGATGGGCTTGATCTTCGGCATATCGTACATTGTTAAGCCACATGCTGGCCAAGCGTTCACCAAATGATTGTTGTTGTATTAGTTTTTCTGCCAGTCGTTCATATGCATCGCTAGTTTCGTCGGAAAGAAAATTTTCCATTTCCTTTGGTGTGGGAGGTAGGCCAGTTATGTCAAAAAACAGGCGTCTAGCTAGAATACGTTTTGAAGCCTGCTGGGATCTGGTGAGCTGTTTTGCATCCAATTTTGCTAATATAAAGTAGTCGATTCGTTGACTTGGCCAATTGCTGTCAGAGACAAGAGGAAGTTTTGATTTTTTTGGAGGCTGAAAAGCCCACCATTCTCGAGCTTTTTTCCAGTCAATAGAAGTTGCTTTAGGGTTGTCAGTAGCTTGAATGCTTGCCCAAGTGGATAAGAGGCAAACAATTAAGCCAGTCAACTTTAAATAAAATCGAAAGATTTCAGTCATCTTGTTATGAAAACATTCCTAAAGTGTTAAGACAGATTATGAGTTTTGTTGCTCTGGTGACAACTTAATAAGTCTATAATCTTGGTAGTTGACCATTGGTGATTTTGGTCGTTTTCTTTGTTTTGAATTTTTATGAAGAAATTAAACCTATTTGCTGCGTTTTTTGCTTTTGTATTGTCCATTAATGGTTCGAAGCAGCCGAATGTAGTTTTGGTTATCACCGACGATCAGGGATATGGTGATCTTTCCTGTCATGGAAATCCGGTTCTAAAGACTCCTAATTTAGATGAATTACATAGAGATAGCATTCGATTAACCGATTATCATGTTGCTCCAACATGCTCACCTACTCGGGCAGCACTACTCACTGGTCATTGGACGAATCGTACGGGTGTTTGGCATACTATCATGGGGCGTTCAATGTTGCGTCACAATGAGGTCACTATCGGCCAGATTCTTGCTGAAGGAGGTTATCATACAGGTATGTTTGGCAAATGGCATCTAGGTGATAATTATCCTTATAGACCAGAGGATCGTGGGTTTCAAGAGGTGCTGCGTCACGGTGGTGGNGGTGTGGGGCAAACTCCAGATTTTTGGGATAATGCGTACTTTGACGGATCCTATTTTCATAATGGTAAAGCTGTGCCTGTAAAAGGTTTTTGTACTGATGTGTTTTTTGATTATGCAAAGAAATTTATTCGGAGTGTAAAAAACAGCGGTAAGCCTTTTTTTGTATACCTGTGTACTAACGCTCCACATGGTCCCATGCATGCACCTGAGAAATATAGTAAGCCTTACGAAAAACAGGGTGTGAGTGTTGCTAATTTCCTCGGTATGATCGCGAATATCGATGACAATGTTGGCGCAATGCGATCCTTTCTTAAAGAGGAGGGACTTGCTGATGATACCATTTTCATTTTCACTACTGACAATGGAACCTCTAGTGGTGCGAATATCCATAATAATGGCATGCGAGGCCGTAAGGGTAGCGAGTACGATGGAGGTCATCGTGTTCCATTTTTCGTTCACTGGCCTAAGGGTGGGCTAGTTGGGGGGCGCGATGTGGATATTATAACTTCTTATGTAGATGTTGTCCCTACACTCATTGATTACTGCCAGGTGCCTTCGCCTAAAGATGTAAAGTTTGATGGCGTAAATATTCGTTCGCTAATAGAAAACAAATCGAAAAATTGGCCCGACCGTATTTTGGTGACCGACAGTCAGCGTGTGCGAGATCCTATTAAATGGCGCAAGAGTTCAGTCATGACGGATCAATGGCGTCTGGTGAATGGCAAGGAGCTTTACGACATAAATGCCGATCCCGGCCAAAATAAAAATATCGCCGCCGAGAACCCGGCCGTGGTCAAACGCCTCACCAATTTTTATGACGCATGGTGGGACGAAATTGTGCCAACCTTTGGTAAGCCGACTGCCATTTACCTTGGTGCCAATGCCCCACTTGCTAACCCTGTCACACTTACCTGCCACGATTGGATCGCCGACGGAAGCACTCCGTGGAACCAACGCCACATTCGAAATGCAGAGAAGAAATCAAGCAATACTGGATTCTGGGCCATCGACGTTAAGACTGCTGGGGAGTACACCGTTGAACTACGTCGCTGGCCCAAAGAGGCTGACACCGCCATCAGTTCCTCGCTTCCTGCCGGCTCTGATGTGCCTGGCGTCCGTCCCTTCCGTGCTGCTCCGGGAAAACTATTCGACGCTGTGAAAGCTCATCTAAAAATCGGAGGCAAAGAATTAACGCTGCCCGTTAAACCTGATGCCAAGAGCGTTACGTTTAAACTTCGACTCCAGCCCGGGCGTGATGAGTTATGGGCTAAGTTTACCGATGCTGAAAGTTTATCGATGGGTGCATTTTATGCGTACGTCACTAAACTAAAGTAAAATATCGTCTCTATCGTAAAGGACCAATGACTAAAAGCAAATCAATGAAAAAAACACTTACTCTATTTTTCGCGTATGTTCTAGTCATACAATTTGGATGGTCTAAACCGAATATGGTTCTCGTTTTTATTGACGATATGGGTTGGGGGGATTTTTCATGTTTTGGGAATCGAGCAGCGAAGACTCCTCATATCGACCGCTTGGCAAAAGAGGGAATAAGGTTTGAGCAATTTTATGTTAATTCACCNATTTGTTCTCCTTCTAGAACTGCTATTTCTACTGGGCAATACCCACAGCGCTGGCGCATCACATCCTATCTTGATAATCGTAAAAGAAATGCTCGGCGAGGAATGGCGCAATGGCTTGATCCTAATGCGCCAATGTTAGCTCGTTCATTACAACAGGCAGGTTATGCGACGGGGCACTTTGGAAAATGGCACATGGGAGGTCAGCGTGATGTTGATGATGCTCCGCCAATAACTGACTATGGATTTGATGTATCATTGACTAATTTTGAGGGTATGGGGCCGAAGTTGCTACCTCAGACACTAAGGCCCGGGCAAGACCCAGCCAAGCCTGGCCGTATTTGGATTAATGCTGAAAGATTAGGAGATGGAGTTAGATGGATGCAACGTTCAAAAATTACAGGTGGTTTTGTTAACGAAGCTATACCTTTTATTGATAACGCCTCTAAAGAAGGGAAATCATTTTATATAAATCTTTGGCCGGATGATGTGCATAGTCCGTTCTGGCCACCAATTGCGAAGTGGGGTGATAGTAAACGAGAACTGTATCTTTCTGTTTTGGAAGAGATGGATCAGCAGTTGGGTAAACTGTTTTCTTACATTCGAAATAGCAAATTACTTCGCGATAATACACTTATTTTAGTTTGTTCTGATAATGGACCTGAGCTTGGGGCTGGTGTAGCAGGACCTTTTCGTGGCTATAAAACTCATTTATACGAGGGGGGTATACGTTCCTCCTTGGTTGCTTGGGGCCCAGGTTTGGTTAAAGTGAAAAATAAGGTCAATCGGAATTCAGTTTTCTC
>PAOJ01000005.1 GCA_002708005.1 Verrucomicrobiales bacterium
CAACTGTTCGAACTGGACGCACCTCGGATGTCATTCTGTATGAAAACGCCAAGTCACGAGCAAAATCCGCTTGATCCACAGCACTACCAGTAATAGCCCGAACCTTTGCGCGAATATAATTATACTCTCCAGATCCAGTATCAATTTGCGGCCAATTTTTAACCTGTGTTGGCCCTACCAAATCAGCCTGAATCGGCATACTTAATAGGCCAATTATTGCAGCCCCGTTTGGCAGAAATAAATGATTGTCACCAGGAGAAGCTGGGACTGGTTCCCAGCGATAGCCAGCCCGATTTGAAGTCTCGTCAATCCTGATATAATCAACATGATTGGTTAAATTATCCAAACCAGTAGCNCCACTGCGAATAGCCTCCATCCAATACATTCCATCCTGAATAATTATCGTTTCCTCACGATTATCTTTTTGCACATTAATACCAACNGGTAAAACACCAATAATNGCTACCAACGCAAATGAAATAATTCCAAGACACATAACCAANTCAATCATTGTAAAGCCACCTTCGACTAGCCTTGTTTTATATGATCGAATTAATTTCATTTCGTCTCTTCTCCCTCCCATGTTTCAAGTTGGGCGCGGCCTGTGATATAATTAACACGAATCTGATCGTGATACCTGGTTTTNAATTGGCCCTCTGAAATCACATCAGAAAAACCTCCCGTAATTAACACGTCTGGACTAAATGGAAGATAATTTCCGAAATTATCTTTTTCGTGCAGCACATTACCAACAACCAACGGAATNACTTCNTCACTGTTTGACTTGAGTTGGCCACGAGAATTGAATCCCACTACAGGTACAATCGCAGGCGAACTATCTGCTAGAGGGAAAGGCACTACCTGAGTACTAAAACCTCCATCACGNCCTGATTGAACAATTTTATGAGGAGCAATCAGCATTCCTTGAGGCAACTTCTTCCACTCCGTTANATAATTAGGAAACTCTTGGCCCGGCTGATCNCCTACCGTCCGCATTGAAACAATCGCATAACCACTGAACTGTTTCTCAATCATATTAGTCAAAGATAANAATCTAGGATCTTTCTTACGCGGTGGTAATCTCTCTTGATCCACATTACGTATCACATCCCAAACGTTGGAAGGACTGAAAACCATATACACATCTGATCGATTTCGCAGAGCCAGCTGGCGAGCATACCTTAAATCCTCCAACAACTGGCGCGCCGCTCCCGTGTTAGTCCCAGTTCGACCCAACCCCTTTAGGGCCGGCAATGAAATACCGACTAAAATGCCAATTATACTAATAACAACCAACAATTCCAACAGAGTGAAAGCTCTAACGTCACCCCAGAACTTTAGCCCAAACGTTTTTACAAACGCTGAATTGCCCTGCTGGTTTATTCTTCTTTCGTCCAT
The DNA here is from genome assembly GCA_002708005.1 of Verrucomicrobiales bacterium. Taxonomy (GTDB): domain Bacteria; phylum Verrucomicrobiota; class Verrucomicrobiia; order Limisphaerales; family UBA1096; genus UBA1096. The sequence continues at coordinate 1,399 of PAOJ01000005.1, forward strand.
TGTGCAGCCCTAATTGGCAAAACTTATTGCCAACTCAAAATGTTATCATCGTTAACACCTACATTAGCTTTCTCATCNGCNCTAGCCAGACCATCAGAACCTAGGGACCAGACCATTACAGGAGTGTTTGATTGATAACCTCCCTTGACCTTAACTAGACCATTCAAACCTTCTCCATCTGCGCCTGCTGAAACAGAACCTCGACCATAAAAAGCGTCGATCACCTTACCATCATAATTTCCATCAACTGTCACAATGTAAGGGTTACCCCAAGGGTCACGGTACACACCGTCCTTTCCTACACCTGGCTGAGTTTCGGAAGTAACATCTTTAGCATTCAAAAAATTCACTTTTCGAGAGTTCAACTTGTGATTCCGATTTGAAGTCGGTCGCCCATTTCGAAATGCTTCAACATCTTGAAGAATGGCTACTAGTTCGGCATTACTTATCTGAAGTCTTCCTGACGAGGCGATTTTTGGGAGGCTCTCTCCTTTATTGTTTTTTAAAAGACGAGCACGGCTGCCCGTCATATGCATGGTACCGAATGTATAGTCTGGAGAAGCTGCAGTAAGAGTTTTGGCTATCTGTGGAGGGATTGGATAACGATTATACTCCGCGTTGTATTGACGAACTGCCCCAGCAATATTTTGCATCTCGGTCTTAGCCTGAGCCTTCTTNGCGCTATCNTTAGCCCCGCTCAACGCGGGTAACAACATAGCNGCCAATATGGAAATAATCCCTATTACTACTAATAGTTCCACCAATGTGAAACCTTCCTGAACCATACGCCGGCTTTTTTGCATATTGATTGATTTCATAAAAAGTATCCTTCTATCTTTTTCTTTTTTTATAGTATCGAGAGAGCTGTGAACGAGGAAATGGCTCACTTCTCCAATTACTGATTATCCATACTTCATCCCCTACCACATATTCTGCCCAGAGATCATATTTTTTAATATTGTTTACGGGTCTCCCAGAAACATATCTCCAAGGATTGAGGGTCTTAGCTTCCTTACCTCGTAGAACAACCGGATGATCATCCCTGCTAAATGGCCATGGCGACGGGCAACAAAGTACATGAACCTCGTCAGAATGATGAGCCTCATGCCCATGCCCTTCGTCATTTTCACCGTGTTCTTCACTTAAATGACGAACATTTTCAGCACGCGGCTCGTAAAACTTTTTTAATTCACTTTTCGACTTACTGCCATTAACAAAACCATCAACACCAAAGCGCTCCTTAATGAGTTTAGGGCTCATTATATTCCCTGACTCAGGATCTTTAAAAGTTCTTCGAGTTGAACTGTAAAGCACTCCTGTCAGCTCATAGTACAAAGAGTTGAGAGCTGGATTGTCAGGATTATCGGGCGGGTAATGACCGAACTTAACCTTATATGCCTCAATAGCTGTATCTAATGCAGCTATTTCAGCCTGAATCCTCGACTCTGTCATCTTGCGACCCGCTGTGCCACTTAATCCAACAACTAGAGATGCCAAAACAGCTATAATCGCAATAACTACCAACAACTCAATTAACGTGAATCCATATGTGCTACTTCGTCTTTTCATTAATCTTTCGCTTCCTGCTCCAATCGCTCACTCAACCATTGTTTGATCATACTTTGATANCCAAGGTACCTAACTCTAGCCAGCCGCTTTATTTTGGAAAGCATACGCGGATCCATCCGCAATGAGATGGTGACTGATTCCGTATTCTCTCCACTTCGTACCAACGCTANTTCCATCATTCGGGGAGAAATGCTGGAACCAGCCCAAAATGCTGCTTCCGCAACTTCGTCCTCGAAATGAGGGACGTTTTCCCAATCGGTTATCTGATTCATTCCGGTTAAAACTCACTTTTCCTTTCATGGCTAATCAACTGATTAATTGATTCATCTTTCTCTGATAAAAAAAGGTTTCATCCTCAGTGAAACCCCGGGCCATAACTACTCGGATTTGCTTTCCATTCGTCCTGTAAACGCTGAAAATACCATAACCCGAAGTCGACATACCTAAGTTAAAATAACGTGATTGTTCAGAAAAACGCGGAGAATCAGGCAAAAACTTGCAAGAAAAGGGATCTTCGAACGATTCCTCAACGTCCTTCGAAGTCAATCCTTCCCACTCAAAAGGTAAATCTGCCCAGTCAAAATCCATATCTGCCCTCGCAAAACTAGCCTGATGTAATACATTGTCAATACATTGTCATTACATTTTGAACCTTTTTAGGTTAACATGCTTCCACAATTATGGTGGTTTCATTTGACTCCAAAGTTTAGCTCCCAGACCATACGCACGGCCTAGTAATGCGCCTGACACATTTTTTTACATATTTCCGCAATCTCGGAGGCGTGCAATCTATACTTAAACGTCATCACTCTCGAGAGCAAGATTCCCATTTTTTATTCAGCTTTGAGGCAAATAACTTCAAGGAACCTAACATATCAGGGCTTGGAGTGGATGGATGGGATTCCATCAGATGTATTCGAAAAAAATTAGCTAAACACTCTGATCTTTTTCCTGATTCAGTCGCAGTTTGCCATAACATGTGGGGATTACAGTTTCTATCCGAATTGATACCCGCAAAGCGCCGAATCGGAATATTGCATTCAGATTGGACAACCCTACGCCCTTTTCTTCAATCTCAGAAAGAGCTGCTTGATGGAGTTCTTTGTGTCAGTAATACGTTAATGGAACTTGTAGCCGAATGCCTGCCTGAATTAAGTAAAGACAATCGAATTCAATTAATACCTTACCCAATAGATGGCGTTCCCATTATGCCAAATCGCATGTCATTAGTGAAACGCCCGGTAATTATTGGATGGATTGGTCGAATGCAAGAAGAACAAAAACGAGTGGACCGATTACCTAGTCTACTTAAGGCATTTGACGACGCACAAATTGATTATCGCTTTGAACTTCTCGGAGACGGCCCAATGCAAGAATGGCTAGAAAAACAACTGCCTGCGAATCGAACAGTTTTCCATGGGCGAAAGTCTGGAGATGATTATTTCTCTACTCTAAGTAAATGGGATTTCATTACGAGTGTGAGTGACTACGAAGGATTACCAATTTCAATGCTTGAAGCTTTAAGTGCAGGAGTCCTTCCTCTTTATCCAACCATCGGAAGTGGAGGCGATGAATACGCAGAAAAACTTAGCTCTAATTTCGTTTGGGAGGCATTTCAATTTGAACAAGCAGCCTCCAAATTGAATCTGCTCTTGAAACAACCAGAAGCAACTCTTCACCAATCAAGGCTAAACGCAGTAAATTTGACTGCTCGCCATAGTGAATCGGAATACTTTCGTATTTTTGACTCATTCACCCAACAAATTGTCGATCTACCCAGAATATCCAATGCAGAATTACCAAATCGACCGTTTTACTTTTCTGATCAACTGCCCTTTGGTCTAATGACTCGTATTTGGCCGAACGGATGCTTTCGACGCAATGACTGAAACAAACGATATAATCAAGAGTGCCATTGATAGAGAGTTTTTAAACCCTTCGAAACGTCGCTCTCACTATCTGGAACGAATCAGTATTGTCAATTCACTCAAAAAAGTGCGGCACCAAGTTAAGCCAGGAATAATTCTGGATGTTGGCTGCGGCATGAAACCATACAAGTCACTACTCAACACCTCAGGTTCTACTTATTATGGTACCGATTACCCAATCACNATGGACGGTTCGTATGGAAAATCAACAAATGCAGACTTCTTTTCTGAGAGCACTTTACTGCCATTTAATAATAATACTTTTGACACTTTAGTTAGCACGCAAGTGCTTGAACACGTCAGCGATCCAAAAAAGGTAATTCAAGAAATGTGCCGTGTACTAAAACCAGGAGGCATTCTGATCCTTTCGGCCCCAATGACTTGGCCACTGCACGAAGAACCTTATGACTTTTTTCGCTATACAAAGCACGGCCTGCGGTACTTGATGCAAAAAACAAATTTTAAGATTCTAGATGAAATTCCAAGAGGTAATAACATCACAACAATATCACAGATGTTCCTTGATACCCATTTAGACAAAAACACAAGGTCTATTCCTACACGACTATACTCTGTAATCTTGAGTTTATTAGTAAATCAACTTTGCTCCGTAATTAATCTGTTTAAACCTGCTCAACGCTTGTGCCTTGGGTGGGTGATGGTTGCAAAAAAAATGNCCGACGAAGAAGTATTCTCCGACGAACATTAATAATTCAGTTTATTGAAAAATTACGCTTTACCGTACAAACCAGACTTCCAATTCTTACCGCTAAGATCCCTCTCGATTGATTTGAGATTATTACGACGACGACTCATCGCCCTATCAACTTCACGAGAAGCCGTAGTCCAATTAATCTTTTGTAAACTCTCAACAAATCTCTTTTTCTGTGGAAAAACCTCTCCGGCAGTGCGAAGTGAATAGCCTTTATTTTTTAGTCGGACAATCGACATCTTNCGAAGCATAGTTAACGCTTGTCGTGGCTTACCCAATGCGGGCTTATCCATCATTTTTCCAGTACGCTCTTGGCTGTCTAACCATTCACCAAACTGATCCATCAACTCTTCTCGAGGTTGAGACCAATCAATGCGAAAATTATAGCCATCCTCGAAAGGCATTGTCTTTTCATTAGTTTTACCCAATTCAACTACTCCTGAAGCGCTACCTTTAAATCCACTACCNGATGCCTTCCGGTATTCTGCAGATTTCAAGAAAGGCTCTCGTCCACTACCTAATTCACGATCTACTTCCCATAACAATGCCCTATGAATTAATGTTCTTGGGGCTTTTTCAAGTGCTGAAAAGTCCCATTCCTCGCTTACAAGTTCCTGATTTCTACTCATTGCTCATTAAATGACTTATTTTTATCTAAAAATTAGACAATTCTAATTACTAAATATTAATATAAATTAAAAAAAGTCAAAAAGACTGTTGCACAAATTAAAAATTATACAAAATCTTTTTTTTAAGCATTACATAAACAAATATTACAAAAATTAGTTTTTTTAGAATCAAATAACTCAATGCGACTTGCTTCCTAGTAAAGTTCGACATAAACATTTCGCCACGCTGATATTATCAGCATTTTGGAAGAAATGAATCTTCACGAATATCAAGCCAAGCAATTGCTTGCCCAGTACGGAGTTGAGGTGCCTGGTGGACAACCATGCACAACAGCCAACGAAGCACGTTCCATTGCGGAAAAACTTTTTTCTGAAGGCCACGAGATGGTGGTCGTAAAGATTCAAATCCATTCTGGTGGGCGAGGTAAAGGTATTTTCAAAGATGGCTTCAAAGGTGGCGTACACCTTTGCAAGTCAGCTGATGATGTTTTTGAAAAAGCCAAATCAATGCTTGGCAACACAATTGTAACTAAACAAACAGGTGAAACAGGTCGGCAAGTAAATACATTATTAGTTGCCAGCGCTGAAAAAATCTTATCAGAGTTTTATCTTGCAGTACTCCTCGACCGAGAAAGCTCTCAGCCTATAATAATGGTATCATCCGAAGGCGGAGTTGACATTGAAGAAGTGGCGGAAACAAACCCAAATGCCATCATTAAACTCCAAGTCGATCCTCTTCTTGGTCTTCAAGCCTACCAAGCTCGGAACTTAGCCAAGGCGCTCGGCCTTTCCGGTAAGATGATTCAATCGGCAGCGAAACTTATTACCGGCATCTATAAAACTTGGTGGGAATGTGACGCGTCAATGGTAGAGATAAATCCACTTTGTGTTGTGGAAAATCCAGACGGAACAACAAAAATGGCCGCTGTGGATGCCAAAATTTCAATAGATGGCAATGCACTTTATCGCCATAAAAAAATTTCAGAGATGCGCGACCTTAACGAGGAAGCAGAACTCGAGGTTGAAGCTAGTAAATTCGATCTAAATTATATTAAACTTGATGGAAATGTTGCATGCCTTGTTAATGGCGCAGGCTTGGCAATGGCAACAATGGATGCCATTAAGCATTTTGGCGGTGATCCAGCAAACTTCCTAGATGTTGGTGGTGGTGCAACCAAGGAACAAGTTACAGCTGCATTCCAAATCATTCTAAAGGATCCTAATGTAAAGGCCATACTTGTGAACATATTTGGAGGCATTATGAACTGTAATACTATTGCTGAAGGAGTGGTCGCTGCTGCCTCAGAAACTCAACTTTCGCTCCCTTTAGTAGTGAGACTTGAAGGTAATAACGTTGATGCAGGGCGAAAAACACTTTCCGAATCGGGTATTACTCTTATAACCGCAGATAGCTTAGCGGACGCTGCAAAAAAAGTTGTATCCGAAGCCAAAGTATAACCATAAACATTATTTCAATNTCTCATGGCAATTTTAGTTAATTCAGATACCAAAGTTCTGGTTCAAGGAATCACTGGAAGCTTTGGTGGACGTCACACCCAACTCAGCCTCGAATATGGCTCGCAAATTGTTGCAGGAGTTACACCTGGAAAGTCAGGCCAAGTTTTTGAAGACAAAGTTCCAATTTTTGACAACGTAAGTGAAGCCTCCAAAGAATCAGGTGCAACGGCATCAGCTATTTTTGTGCCACCACCTTTCGCTGCTGATGCAATACTTGAAGCTGTAGATGCTGGCCTTGATCTTGTAGTCGCAATCACCGAAGGCATCCCAGTAAGAGATATGATAGAGGTTAAAGCCGCTCTTCGAGGATCATCAACTCGCCTAATTGGCCCAAATTGCCCAGGTGTTGTCACCCCTGGCACAGGAGAGAACTCATATGGAGGATGCCGAATAGGTATTGCCCCTGGCTATATTCACAAGCCTGGAGACATCGGGGTTGTCAGTCGAAGTGGGACACTCACTTACGAAGCTGTTTGGCAACTCACTAGTAATGGACTCGGGCAATCAACCTGCGTTGGTATTGGAGGCGACCCTGTACCGGGTAGCACTCATCTTGATATAATCAAACTTTTCAACGAAGATCCTGAAACTCGAGGAATTATAATGATCGGAGAAATTGGAGGGTCTGCTGAAGAAGAGGCGGCAGCTTGGATCAAAGAAAACTGTAACAAGCCAATCGCAGGATTTATAGCCGGAACAACTGCACCCCCTGGCCGTCGTATGGGGCACGCTGGAGCTATAGTAAGTGGAGGCAAAGGCACCGCCAAAGCAAAAATTGAAGCAATGGANGATGCGGGAATTAGTGTCGCTGAAACTCCGTCCCAAATGGCCGAGGCACTTATAAAAATTCTCTAGCCTAACAAAAATATAAGATCAGCTCTCTTTATGCCGACTTGGCCAATTCTTCCTCAAAATCAACAATCTCCTTGATTTGAACCAGAAACCAGCGGTCGATTTTCGTAAGTTGAAAAATCTCCTCTATAGAAAAGTCAGCTCGTATGGCGTGGCGAATAAAAAAGATACGCTCAGCATTCGGAATACTAAGTTTTTGGGTAATAATTTCTCGAGGTAAAATATCCCTATCACCGTAAACCTCACGACCTATTCTCCAGGGTTTGCCGTCACCACCTATCCCAGAACGGCCTATTTCAAGTGAGCGTAATGCTTTCTGTAAAGCTTCCTTAAAAGTACGACCTATCGCCATAGCTTCGCCAACAGATTTCATTTGAGTATTCAAGGTAGTATCTGCTGCAGGGAATTTCTCGAATGTGAAACGAGGAATCTTAACCACACAATAGTCAATGGTAGGCTCAAAGCAGGCGGGTGTTTCTCGGGTAATATCGTTTTGAATCTCTTCTAGTAAATATCCGACCGCTAACTTGGCTGCAAATTTTGCAATTGGAAAACCGGTGGCTTTAGACGCCAAAGCCGAAGAACGTGAAACACGTGGATTCATTTCAATAACTATCATACGCCCATTCTCTGGATTCACAGAAAACTGAATATTTGATCCGCCCGTCTCTACTCCAATCTCACGAATAACAGCAAAAGACGCGTCACGCATAATCTGAAATTCTTTATCGGTCAAAGTTTGCGTAGGGGCAACAGTGATTGAGTCACCAGTATGAACACCCATGGGATCAAAGTTTTCGATTGAGCATATGATCACGCAATTATCAGCTCGATCACGCATAACTTCCATTTCGTATTCCTTCCAGCCAAGTAATGACTCTTCAACTAAAACCTCAGTTACCGGAGATAAATCTAATCCATGTTTGATCATCTCCTCATACTCATCACGGTTATATGCAATGCCGCCACCAGTACCACCCAATGTATACGCAGGCCGTATAATCAAAGGAAACTTTCCAATCTTATTAGAAATCTCAAGTGCATCATCGAGATTATGCGCTACACCGCTTGTCGGTACGTCGAGTCCAATTCGAAGCATTGCATCTTTGAATGCCTGACGATCCTCACCTCGNTCAATTGCATCAGCTTTTGCGCCGATCATCTCAATATCTAACTCCTCGAGTTTGCCACTGCGATGTAACGACATAGCTGTATTAAGCGCAGTCTGCCCCCCTAGTGTCGGCAGTAAAACAAGTTTTCCGCCTGAACCTTCTTTCTTAATAGCCTCTTTTTCTATGAGAATAATTTTTTCAACAGTCTCGGGCGTGATTGGTTCAATGTAAGTACGATCGGCAAATTCCGGATCAGTCATGATGGTTGCCGGATTGGAGTTAACAAGGACTACCCGGTAGCCATCTTCCTTTAAGGCCTTACATGCCTGGGTACCGGAATAATCAAACTCACAAGCTTGTCCAATAATAATAGGTCCAGCCCCAATAATCAGAACGGTATTAATGTCAGTGCGTTTAGGCATTCAAGTGGGCAGAATCTAGACTAAGGAGATCCTCACGTCGAATCTTCATGAAAATTTACGCCCCCTTTTTAAGAGTTTGACCAATCATAAATCCTAGCCAAGTCCCAAAAAGGCAAAGTACTATCGATAATAGCATATTACCTCCAGCCTTTAACCAAGCGTGCTGCTCTAATAAGGCTAGAGTATTTAGACTGAACGTTGAAAAAGTAGTGAANCCCCCACAGAATCCAACCATTAGAAAAAGTGCCACAGGACGTTTTTGATCCAAATCAAAAAAACCTGCACATATACCAATTANAAGTGAACCTAGGACATTGGCAACAAGTGTCCCGAATGGGAACGCTAAGAAACGATCGAAGGCCAAACTTACCGCATATCTACCAACACTCCCAAGTGCACCACCCAATGCTACCATCAACCAACTCATCGGCAGAAACTATATCATCCCCTCTCGTAAAAGCATCTCCCTAATCTCTGAATCGGTGGACTTTAGCTTAGCCGCAGAACCAAACAAATCGTCGAGCACAACTGGATACCAGTTTCTCTTTAAAGGATCAGCTAAACCTGAAATGTTGAACGGCTCAATAGTTTCAGAGATCTTTCTCAAAATAACTTCACGATTTTTTGAGTGCACGGCTAATTTACAAATCTCTCTAGTGGACTCACCAAAGTCAGGATGGTCACTCAATAAAAACGAATTGGCCAAGTCTGACTTTCCTAACCGGTTGGCCGCTTCAGCAAAACTAACTGCAACAAAATAAAGCTGTGTCAGCGCGTTAAAAACTTCGAAATCATCCATATTAGANTAAAGAGCGCCAACTAAATATGAAACTTGATCCAGCTCTATCAATGTCTGGCGTTGATATAACAACAAGTCTTCTTTGCTTGGCGAAGGCAGCAATTTACCTAAGCGAATTATTCCCTGAAGAGTCAGCGCAAAACCAGTAGATAGCAGTGGATCAATAAATCCTGCAGCAGGAGGCAAAATTGCCCAACGACTACCCGCAACTTCATCAACTCCAAAAGATAACTCTCTTACGAAAACAAAGTCATTTTGAATATCTGCCTCTCGAAATTGTTTAGCTAANGTAGGTAAATGACTGAGCAATAAATTCCAACCAACGGCTCCCTCGCTTAAGCGTAATGACTTAACTTTTTCTGGAGACGCTGCAACTCCAGCACTTGTGATACCATTATTAAATTTTAGAACCCAAACCCAGCCGCCATCAAACACATGATGTACTGCAGCATCCTCGACAGGATATGGAACCCCATCTTCTATATTTAAGGAACCAACATTCTTGAAATGTGCAAACAAACCACTTGTCATCGGCATTAATGGTAAATGCCGTTCGGATAATCGTAATAATCGAAACAAACATCCACGGGGGCCAGAGGCATCAATGACAAAACCCACTTGGAAATCAACCGTTTCCTTATCTCTTTTACCATTCAAAAGAACTTGGTCAGAGCTTTCATGAAAATCTATCAACTCAGTTCGATCGAAGTACTCAACCCCCATAGATTGAGCTTCACTAACGAGATGCTGATCAAACTCTTCTCTAAACCAATGCGTATCAGCTAATTCATCACGAGGGCTGGCTGCAACAAGGAGTTGTCGACCACGATCTTTATAATCTGAAAAAAATTCTCCAATTTCATGTTTAAAGAACGAAAACCCCCGCTTTAACCCACATCCGATCTCGGGATACTTCCGCTGCCACTCACCCCAACGACGAAACGGCAACAACTGAGGAAGATTAAAATTTTCAGCAATTTGCTGCAGAAACAAATTAGCTAACGGAGTGGATGACTCGCCAATCGCAAAACGGGGATGCACTCCTTTTTCTATCAGAACAACTGAATGGCCCTGCTGCCGGGCCACCATCGCCATAATCGCACCTCCAAATCCACCACCTATAACAGCGATATCAGCCCGATGTTCCATATTACATTCACCTAATAACGAGCTGAATCAATCAAAGATCCAATGGGCCTATCATCTTGTCACCCAACATCTCATAGATACCTACCAAATATTCATTTTCCAAGACTTCCCCCACTAAAAGCTGACCCATTAATGTAACAGCTTGGTCCATAATTGGGTCCACACCATCTCCCTCCATCTTGATACTAATCCATTCATTGATCTTTGGCACCGTTCCAAAACAGCACATCGATTGGTCACGCATAATTAATAACTCTGTAACTTTTCCATTCTCAACCTTTAACGGAAGCATGAAACCACGAATAGCCACCGACTTTTTGTCAAATTTTTTGATAACCTCTGGAATCTGGGAGTTTAATTTAGCCAATTCAACCTTATTAGTAACAGGATCTAATGGAACCTCATAAGCAAAAGAAGCTAATTTATCAAATGTAACAGTTTTGTAGCCTTCAATCTCGTCAGGTAGTGGCGGCAACTCCTCAATAGTTTCAGCTAATTCAATAAAATTTGTTTCCGGCAAATTATTTTCTTCGGTCAATACTATAGGTTGAGAAACTTCTTCAACAAAGGAGTTAGTATTTATTGATGAAACGGACTCATTTTTTGATTTTTCAACTACCGGCTTAGGGCTTTCAACACTAAGCTCAGTAATAGAGTCACTTTGACTGTCAATTTCTTCCTGCGTGAATACTGGCTCAACCGACTCTTGATTCTGAGAACACCCAACTAAAAACAATCCAACAGCACTAATTGCACTCCACTTCCACAAAGATATGCTGCAGGATTTTTTAATCATTGGTTTCCCTTGGGGTAATTGAAGGCCACATTTTTGTAGACTTTACCTAAGACTGTTATCTCTGGAATGACAGCATCAAAAGGCTTTTCTTCAATTCCATCTACTTTAGCTACAAACTGAGATGTGTCGCCGACTGTTTCACCGGTACCAGGATTAGCGACTGCTTCAAACTTCCACTCAACCTCTCCATCAGGTTTTTTGACCACAATATTGAACGACTCAAACTGCACTCTTAGATAACTCGCCATGTGAGGTTTGAAAAACCAGGCATAAACAATTCCATCCTGTGGTTCTACCAAAAATTCAATGTGCGCATCCTCATCACCAAGCGTCACTCCAGCTCCCCCATGTGGAGGCTCATGATAGTGAGGTTCTGAATGTGTATGCTCGTGATCATGATCGTGTTCGTGCGTATGGTCACTACCGCACCCAATTAGAAAAACAGCACACAAAAACCCAACTAATATTATTAATATAGATTTCATATTATTTAAGCATTAGGAATCAAGTTTTCTGCAACATCAGTACNGTAAGCTTTAGCTGCGGGAACCACCCCTGCCAAAGCTCCTAGGCACTGCATAGACAACGGGGCCCAAACCATCACCCATTGAAGCTCAAAGGGATTCAATATAACGCCCGTCTCTGAACGAACATACCAAGAGGCCACTGACATGATAACAAAATAAACTAAAAATCCAGCAACAGCTCCAAAGGTCGCAATTCCGGTGGATTCTAATATCAAAACACTAAATACAGTTCGGCGACGCGCACCTAAAGCCCTTAAAATAGCAATGTCTCTGCGTCGCTCATTCATAGAGTTATAAATGCTTGCAAGAATCGATCCAGCAGCAACAAAAGCCACAAGCACCGCCACACATCTCAAGACCATTTCTACCGGAGCAATCTTTTTAAAAATTTGAGCAACAATTTGACCAATAGGCCATGCGAATGTCATTACATCTCCCTGTACATTGTATTGCTGATTCATCATCATGCCATGTCGATTGCCCTGTAATTTAACTAGCACAGCACTAACATCACTCGAAGTCTCAACGCTGTGCCCACTCATATTTTGCAATCCTTTGATTGGAATCCANATGACACGNTCCGCCGGAGTGTTGGTNGGCTTCANAATTCCTGAGACNACATATATCTCAGCATGTTTTTCTTTTTCATCGAAAATTAAACCATGATANGGNTGAAACTTGTCTCCAATNCTCANTCCAAGTCTTTCAGCTACGAAGCTGCCGACTACCGCTTGTTTTTTGTCAGNNCGAAAGATGTANCCTCCTGNTTNTACTTCAAACTTNTTNCCNGCTTNGTACTCGACCTCAAAAAGGTTTGTGGTCACACCCACTATGCGGTATCCACGATAATTATCGCCAACAGCAATCGGGACAGCTGTTTTCACCCTTCGCTTGTCATTTGCAATTANCTCATACTGTTCCCAAGNTAAATTNCCNNGAGANTCTTCNANATGAAATATTGAATTAAGGACTAGTTGCAGCTTTGAACCTCGGGCACCGAAAACTCCATCAAAACCAGAATCAACTTCTGTAAAATTGCGCCTCGCCTGCTCTTTGACAACCCACACACTCATCAGCAAACCACTGGCTAAGGCAATCGAGCACGAAGTAATTATTGTAGACAAAAGATGTTGACGCAGACTTCTNAAAACAATTTGCAACAAGCTCATTATTTACTGANCTTTCCAAGCGTCCGATTAATTTCAGACAAGTCACGAACGTCTTCAAATTGATCAAGCACAGCCTTGTCGTGGCTTACAAGCAACAAAGCGGCACCATGCTCTTTACAAGTCTGACGAATCAAAGAAAGGGCCTCAGCTCCATTCTTAGGATCAAGATTGCCAGTAGGCTCATCTGCTAGCACTAGCTTCGGTTTGTTGGCCAAGGCTCGAGCCACAGCAACCCTTTGTTGTTGGCCGGTAGAAAGTTGTCTGGGATAGTATTCTAGACGTTGCCTCAGTCCAACGTGCTCAATCAACTCAAGAACTCGCCCCTCATCTAAATCCCCTCCAAAACTCATTCCAAGCAACACATTCTCAAAACAGGTGTAGCCTTGCAGTAAATTGAAGGTTTGAAATATATAGCCCACCATCTGTGCCCTAAGCCTGTCTCGAACAGCCTCACTAGACCCTGACATTGAACGCCCGCTCAATTCGATTTGCCCCTCATCTGGCTGTAAAATGCCTGCAATAAGATTTAAGAACGTAGTTTTACCTGAACCACTTATTCCGCTCAAAGCAATTTGCTGACCTGACTCCATAGAGAAAGAAGGCACATCAACCACCATTTGGGCCGACCCGTCTGAAGCAATAAAAGACTTTTTTAAATTGTTAATACTTAATAGCAGAAAAGAAAGAATCGGTTTCTAATAGCCATTTTTCAAGTTTGAACTAAGCCTCAAGACACAAAAAAGCCCCTCCGCTTTGGAGGGGCTTTGTAATCCTGCCTTACAGGATCAAATTAGAATGAGTAAAAAGCGTTTACTTCAAACCCGTTGCTGGAACCACCAGCTCGGTTACCATCTTCAGCAATATACTCAATTCGGGTAACTACGTTATCGAAAAGAGCAATGCCAAGAGTAGCAGTCAGTGCTGAGCGAGTNTCACCTTCCCAAGCACCTGCTCGGTCGTCTTCGAGAGTGTCATAACGAAGACCAAGGTTCATTGTTTCGCTCAAGCCATATGTAGCATAAACGGCAGTTGCCTCAGCATCACCGGTAGCTGATTCACGATCGTCATATGCAACACCTAAACTTAAACCTTCAATAGGAGTAGGNATAGAGGCTCCAACATANANCAACTGATTGTCATCATCAGAACCATCTACGATTCCAACATAAACTGTGGATCCACTTAACGGGCCCAAGCTATCTGGAGCAGTTACTTCTATCCCACCNAGGAATGCAAATGAACCGTCTACGTCAGTATTGTGAAGACCACTTGTAGAATCAAAAGCATTAGCAGCTCCCAATGTTAGGCTAACATTATCCATTAATGAAGTAGATGCCATCAAACCAGTATGAGTAAACGGCTCTAAATCGAAACCGTATGAACGGCTTACGTTAGGATTAGCGGCACTAGCTTCTACTTCGTAGCCAACAATAGTGTCGAAAAGACCCAATGTAAGATCTATTCCGTTACCCACAGGCAAGCTCATGCCAATGTTAGCATTCTTGATGTGGAAGTCATCTCCCTCACCAGAGAAGTCTGCAGCACGCTGACCGAGAAGTAACTCTACGTTGTATCCAGCCGCGTAACCTTCACCACCAAGCGGGCTGCCAATTGACAAGCTAGCACCGTTTGCGTTGAAGCCATCATCACCATATAGGTTATTATCACTGCTAAAGGATCCAACATAGGAAGCCTCTACAGATCCACTTAGCACTGTTGAACCAAGTGAGGTCAACACGCTGTTTTCTTCTGCCTGAGCAGTTGAAGCGAGACTGACAACACCAGCGGCGGCCAGACCCACAGTCCATTTGTTCATTTTCATTTTGATCAGTTCCTCCTGAGAACTATTATTATTTTCTATACGTATAGGTTAATTTTGGCCTCAAAACTAAAAGAGACCAGGAATAACAACCGGTTATTCCGGTGCACCCAAAAGGGCGCACCAGCGGCAAATTAGCAGGGAAGAATCGCTGCGCAAGCGTTTTTTTTTAATTTTTTACCAAAAATTTTCGCACAATATTAAATTTTCAAGCCACATATATCTTATATTATAAAAATAATTATAATTTGTCATCTTTATGAAATGATTAAAAATATGAGATTTTTGGTTTTTTTTAGGATAAATCGCCACGTATTTCCTTTTTTTGTTCGTGTTTTTTACATCATTAACAAATGTGAATAACATTTGAATAAAATGTGAAAAAAATAGTAAATAATTTCTATAATTAATTGAAAATACTACAAGTTGTTGATATTTAATTTACGTGCACAATATGATGTGCAATGAAAAAATTAAACTAAATGTTAATT
>PAOJ01000006.1 GCA_002708005.1 Verrucomicrobiales bacterium
TGTTAAAGTAGAAGATGCTGATCTTGCTGTTTTGGATAAAGATGAGATTGTTGAGGCTACTTGTAAAACAACCGGTGGAGATCTGGAAAAAGTTAAATGCCTTCCTTTAGGAAGAGATGTTAGGGTCGTGCTTGGTTCTTTGCCCACCACTCTTGGAAAGCCATTAGTTGGAAATGGAATTCTAGAGGTCTCTGGAAATGACATCATCAATGTTGAATATAGTGATGAACATACGGCTGGTGGAAAGTTTAACCAATCCCGATTACGTAAACTAGCGGTAGCTGGTAAAGCTATAGTCCGAATTATGGATGGGGCCTTTGTTGATCCAATAGAGGGTGTCGTAGTTGGGAAGCAATTGAATGCTCAAGTAGTCGATACTGATAGAGACAGAACAGATGCCGCAGATTGGGTTGAAGTTCAGGTTAAGCTGTACCGAAAGAAAGCAGCTGATGAAATCGAGGAGGAGAAAAATGCCTTAGCGGCTAAGAATGCACTTCAAAATGAATCTTCTGATTTAATTATTGCGGAGGACGCCCCCGATAAGCCTTTAACAAAAGAAGAGTTATTTCAACTTCGGCATCGAATGATCGATCAATCTAAGCTTGTTCTAACTGAGGCTAATATAGAAGTGGCTGAAGCAAGTATTTCCCTTGTTAATTCTAATGAGAGTTCAGAGGAATTGGTTGAAAAATTATCTCCGGGAGATTTGACGCAAATAAAGCAACAAGACAGCAGTTTTGTCGAGGAGGTTGAGGAGGAGGCTCGGGATGAGTCTATTCACACTGGTTTTTTTCAAGGTTCACTGCCAGTTCGTCAATCAGAACAAGTCATAGTTGGGGATTCATTATTGCAAGCTCTACCTGGTGATATTGTTAGGGTTGAGTACGCTGATGAAATTAATCTATCAGATTCTCTACGGCGATTGACTGCAGGTGCTGTTTGTATTGAAGGAAGCCTTGGGGATGTTCGAGTTGCTAAAGCTCAAATTTCTGATGAGGATCTTAAGTTGCGTACTCAACTCAATACAGCTCGGGCCTTGACTAAAATAGGTAATCATTACAAGGAATTTGGGCTGGAGGATCCGGCTCGTGTTAAGTTTCAGGAAGCACTTGCGGTGGCGGAAGATGCGGCCAGGCGTGCTGCAGAGTTAAAAAGTCTTGTGCTTGAGAAATGCTATGTGCAGCTCTGGGAAATTTATTTTGCGCTTGATGATCTTAGGCTTGCGGTGGCTATGAGTCAGCGATTAATGCGTGAGTTTCCAGAGAGCTCATTTATTGATGATGCGATGCTTAAACAGGCGGAGATTGCTAGGGCTCAGGGAGGGTACAAGGATGCAATCGCGCTTTATGGTAGTTTGCTCAAGTTAAATTCAAGTAATCTTCGAGATGAAGCCCAATTTGGTATTGCGGAGTGTTATGAGAAGATGGCTGGGGAGGTATCCGGATCTCGGTCGCGGTCTTTATTTGAAAAGGCATTTGAAAATTATAAAAAGGTTTATGAACAGTTNCCTGAAAGTAGTCGTATTGGGGATGCTGTTGCCCGTGCGGCAAACTATTTTTATCAACGTCAGGATTATCAGCGAGCCATCGATGTTTTTGAAGGCGTTATAGCGAACCATCCAGATGCAAATTATCTTGATGTTATTTATTTTAATTATGGAAGATGTTTATATCGAACCGAACGAAAGAGAGTTGCACGTCAGCAATTTGACTTATTGGTTTTAGAATTTCCGGAAAGCAAATTGGCTGCCGAAGCTAAACGGATTAGTGATGCTTTAGTGAAAGCGGGCTTTTAATTAAATAATGAATCAGAATTGCTTTATTAGTAAAAAGTGCAGTGTGCTTTTGTTATGTTTTATTGCTGTTTCACTGCAGGCTGTAACGGCTCAAAACATTGAAGAAGTATTAAAGGCTAGGAAAGATATTGCAAATATTCAGTCCAAACTTCGTCAATCGAATGATCGTTCAAATCAAGGTGCTAAATTGTTAGTTCAGTTAGTTGATCTGGCTGATGAATATGGAAGGCCTTTCACACTAATTCAAGCAGCCAAGCGATTTGTTGTGTCCAATCCTGAGCATGAACGGCATCCTGATATAATGTTAAGATTAATTGATGCTCAATTAGTTGTGGCACGTGATAAGGATGCGATTTCAACAGCACGGCAATTTATTAGCCGCCACGCTGATCATGCTGAGGTAGCAATGGTCCATCGCCTTTTGGCAGATATATTTAGGCGTGATGGTAAAATGGCTGCTGCAGCATATGAGCTTATTCAGGCGTTCGAGGCTAAAAATGGTCATTTGGTCGATGCTGCAAGGGCGATTAGATACTATCGTAAAGACAATAGTCATCGTTCCCATGGTGCCGCGGCTAACCTTGCAATCCGTTTTCTTTCAGAGGATGCCGATTTGGATACAAAAAAAGAAGCTGTACGACTTGCTATGGATTCTGCAAGGCGATCTAGTGACAATGAGTTGATAATAAATATAGGCCAGAAGATTAATGATTCTTCAATTGTCTTTGAGCAAGATCAGGAGGTTGAACTTCATAGAATGCTTGCTGGTTCTTATTGGGCTCAAAAGAAGACAAGTGAGGCGGAGCAGCATTTATTTAAACTAGCTACTGCATCTCAATTATTTGAGGATTTTAAATTATATTTCCAGAGAGCGCATTCTTTGAACAGATCGGCTTCCGAGATGCAAAATATTTTTGAAAAATATAAAAATCACGCATTTTCAGAATCGCAAAAAGCTTTAATTATTGGATACCAGGCTTATGCAAATGCTAGAGATAAGAATTACGAAAAAGCTGCAATTTTATTTTTAGAGGCAGCTAAACTTGATGTAGAGATACATCAATCGCCCAGAGCTTATGTTCGTTATGCANNTTTGGCAAAAATTGATTTANNGAGCATTGAGCAAGAGTTGAAATCAATAATACTAAATAATCCAGGTGATTCATTTTATGCGCATTATGCGCTCGCATTTGACCTGTATCGTGACCGAATGAAAGAGGTTGGGAAAGCGCAGGAGTCTGTTCGTGTTCTTATTCAGGGCTCTTTAAAGCCTAATAACGAGTCCATTGCAGCTATGAACTGGCTTTTAGATTCAGCACCGTCAGACGCCATTTTTAATGAAGATGCCAACCTTATATACCAATCAATTCTTAAGCATGCTCAATTTGATTCTTGTCGAAATTTTTTCAAAGATTGGCAAAAGAATAATCGTAATAATAAAAAATTCCGCAGCCGTGTTCAGGTGATCGCTAGTCTTGTTAAAAAGCTTTCTGGTGTTCCTGTAATTAAACTTTGGAATAATGTTGCATCTAGTGGCACTAAGTCGGTGAAGGCGCGCGAGGCGTTGTTAAGTGAAAAGTTGCAAGATGACGCTCGTGATGAACTGCTTTCAAGTCTGGCTTACGATTATAGGCATCGCCTTAAGGAGCGAAAAAAATCTGTAGAATATTTTTCTCGTTTGGCTAAACGTAAGCCAAAGGATTATGTGGTCGCTAGATCATGGTTGGAGGCATCTCATTATTATGGCAATAATGCTCAAAAAGCTGAAGCAGTCCGATTTACGTTAGGTTTGACTCAGCCCAGTAATGATCACTCGGCTTGGTATTGGATGCTCGAAGCATGTGTTAAATTAGATAATCCGGTTTTGGGTAAAGAGGTTCTTGAGTGGATAAACAAAACTCAGTCTAATATTGGGCTAATACAAAATAGAGCGAATGAAACGGGAAAGCGATTGGCTGGGCTGGGTTTACTAATTGAAGCAAAATCTTACTGGGAGCGGGCTGCTTTTTTGAACTTGGGTACAGTTGAGGCTTCTGCATGTGTTAATAGTTTACTAGAGCAAAGTTTAAATACAGCAGCCAGCGAAGCGCTGCTTAAAAGGTGTATGGAGCAAGTTACAGAGAATTACCTCTGGTATGCTATCCGTTTGGCAGATTTAAAATTTTCTAGCAAGGATTGGGATAGCTTTGAGGCGACTTTGTTGATGGGGAGGCAGTTGGTTGATGAGCATATATTTATTTCACATAAAGCAGGGAGTGACGCGAACAATATCGTGCGTTCGTGGGTTCGTAAAATTGTTGGTAATGCAGATTTAAATAATGAAAAAAAAGAACGGCTTCTATCAGTTATCGAATCAATTGATGTTGGGTTGGGTTCTGCCGTTGCACGTTTGTCTTTAGTTGAAGTGAATGCCCCGGAAAATTTGGTGTCTAGTTTGCAAGCACAAAAGAAAGTTTGGGAGGCAGTAATGTGGTCTCAGGATCAACAAAGTCATTGGGATTCGTTTATGCCATTTGCTGAAAATTTTTCAAAAAACAAACAACATGCAAATGCCTCTGCGCTCTTAACTGCGATGCTAAACAATATTTCTAGAGTTGATGAAGGTCGTAAGAAGGTTGCGCGAGAAATGGTTTCTAGTCTGTTTGCAATTACCAGTAAATTTGAAATGGACTTGGATGATGCAAATCCACTTGCACCTCTTCTGCGGATAGGAATGCTCGCCCAAATAGGAGACCGCTCATCTGCCGTGGATCAGTATATAAAGCAGAGAAAGCTATTTGATGAAAAGGTGAAAGAGCTTCCTACTAATATACTGCTGTTTGGGGCTAATATTGAAATTGAGACTGCGAACGAAATAGGATTATCACGGGCTGAGGAAATGCTTCGTCTTTGGTTGGTTCATAACAGTGAGTCTAAACAGTCAACGCCGGAGGATCAGGTGGCAGTACAATTGTTACTCGCAAAAACCTACTTTGAGTCTGGTCGATACGATATCGCTCGGAGCGAGTATACAACGGCATTAAATAAGTTTCCTGATTCTCCAGCTGTTACTGATGCACGATTCGGTATAGCTCAATGTTATGTTGAGCAAAAAGTTTTCGACAAGGCTGAGGAAATATTCACTGAGTTGCGCGATTCAAAATTGCAAGAAGTCAATCTTCGTTCAGAGTTTATGATGGGTGTTATGGCAATCAGGCAGGGTGATTTCGATGTTGCGAGAGAGATGTTCCAGTCTGTTTTAGAGCGAATGCCGGAAAATGAACTCGCCAATGAAACTTTATATCATTTAGCGGAGGTGTATGGGATTGAACAGCGTTTTCTGGACCAGTTGAACATGCTTCGTACTATTGGCCGTTTAGGTCAACGTTCGAAGCGATGGCATATGCCGGGTAACTCTCTTTTTATTATTGTTCATGATAGTGATTTAGGAATTAGCCGTGGCAACGCTCAAATACCAGTCAATGTTACTACTGATCCGGGTGGGGATGCTGAACGTGTTATGCTTTTAAGTGGTAGTGCTGGTAAGGGTTTGTTTACTGCTGAAATGGCAACCATCTTGGCTGAACCAACAGTGGATGACGGAGTGCTGCAGGTAACAGGGGCAGACGCTATTTATGTTGATTATCCAGAGGAGTTTAAGAGGGAATTTAAAGATCAGTTACCGCAGATCGAGGTGATCCGAATAGCCTCCGATGCAGTTTTCGATGCCGCAAGTCGTAGGATTAAAGATCAAAAGAAGGAAACTGTTACTGAGCAACTAGCCCGTGAGAGTGAAGATGCTGAGCAAGATCTACGTAAATCTGTTCAGCGGAATGAATCTCAAATTCGCCCCGGGAATTTGGTGTATTTACGGGTAGAGGACTTGGATCGTGATACGGGTCGTGAAAAAGATAAATTGAAGATCAATTTATCTGCAAGCAATGGAGATAAGGTAACTGCTGAATTGATGGAGACCGAGCCTCACTCTGGAGTTTTTGCGGGAGAGGTTCCGACTGGTGAAATGCCAGCCGGAGCAACTGCAAGCGATTCAGCTATTAACCACAATCCATTGCTCTCAATTGATCACAGTGTAGAGTCTTTTTGGATGAGTGAGCCGAATGGTGATCAAGGCAAGTGGCTAATGATTGACATGAAGGATGTATACCCTGTTGACATTGCGGAGTTTATGTTTGGNGGGGAAGAAGAAAATTTTCCAACAAGTATTAGGTTGCTTGGAAGTCATGACGGAAGGTTTGAATATGAGGTGGCTCGTTTCCCTTTTGATCAAAAGCATAGGCCACTTGTTTTTGGTAATGGTAAAACAATTATTCAAAAACAAGAGGAGTGGAAATATCACGATTTAGGTCAAGATCTTGGTCAGCTTTGGAGAGGTGTGGAGTTCAATGATAATAATTGGAATATGGGGAAGGGGCCGCTTGGTTACGGGGATTTAGGATCATTAAAGCCGACTACTTTAATTAAGTATGGTGAGGATTCTAGCAAGAAGTATCCCACCGCGTATTTTCGGAAATCGTTTATATATGATTCAGATTCATTAGGCGTTGCCTCTGCATTGACAGCACATGTTCTTTCTGATGATGGGTTTGTACTTTATCTTAATGGGGTTGAAGTAGTTCGCAATAATTTGCCTGATGGAGAGGTGTCATATAACACGCTGACACTCGGAAACAGGAATAGTAATGAGGAAGATAAGTATATTGAGTTCCCAGTATCTATTGCGGCATTACGAGACGGAGTAAATGTTCTAGCTGCGGAGGTGCATCAACCTAATGGCACTAGTACAGATCTTGGATTCGATTTAGAATTTGCTGTATTTAGTGACAAATCACCGGTCGGGGTTAAACAGCGGGTGTTTCAATTGAAGAAAGGCGAAACAATCTCTAATTGGGATGATGCTGTGAGGGTTGCTCAAAAGGAGCAAGCTGCAATAACTAGTGAGGTGGCGGTGCTCGAATGGGCTCCCGAACTATTGGAGCTTAAACCAAAGCAAAAAAGTAAATCTTCAAACCTGATTGTTTGGAGTGGGCAGTTCGTGCAACGCCGGCCAGGAGCAGTTCGTTTTAAGGTGAATGCTGATGTTGGAGGGGTGTTAGTCGGTGGTCGGTTGGTTGCTTCCGTTGGGAAAGGTAATAATGAGCTTGGAGTATCTGATATTTATTTGGAAGCGGGTTTGCATTCTTTTATGGCTATAGCCTGGATGNAGGATATAGATTCCGGCATATCTGTGCAAAGGGCCAGAGAGAATTTAGCTAAAGAAGGTGTCGATTTATCTTCATTTCGCCTAAGTGATTTCGTTCTGTCTGAGGGAGAACGTGATGATTTTTTANTTTCTACNGCAAATAAAGCCAAAAGAGAAACTAAGATTGGATTGTCNGANCAAAAATTAACGGCTGAGTTAAAAGGTTGGCAGTTAAGGAATATTAAAATAGTTGTTGATGAATATTCAGGTAACTTTGTTAGTATTAAGAATATAAATATTACTAGTGAAGGTGAGGCGGTTATTCCGCCACGTGAAGACGTGTTGGAGATGGCGAGAAATAACATTTTAGAAATCTCTGCTGGGGATAGTATTTCAGCGGTATATATAGACCAATTGACAGAAGGAGGGTTGGAACAAAACCGTCAATTAGAGCAGATCTTAAAGGCTACTTATTTTAATGGTGCGATAAGGCCTATTTCTTATGAGTTTCGTAGGGAGGCTGATGGTAGTGTGCAAACTGTAGAGCATGAATTGCTTAGGGTCGAGCCAGGTGAGCGAATCGTTGTTGAAGTAACCGACTTTGATTTGGATCAGACTTCTGAAGCGGACAAGGTTTCCGTATTGGTTCAGGTGAATCTTGGTGAAATGCTAGATCTCGAAGCTACGGAAACAGGACCTAATACTGGTGTTTTTCGCGTTGAATTGGCTACCACTGGCAAGCATGGTAATGATACTAAAGTTAATACAACGCCAGAAGAGCCAGTTGTTGAATTGAAGTCAGGTGATAAGGTTTATATGCGATACTTAGATGTGCAAAATACGATTCCAGGGCACAAACATCCGCGAGAGTCAGTGGTTTTTGTGAATGAGCCTAGCGATGCTCAAGTTCGTGTTTTGAGCACTAGGCTAATTCCAGCAGATTTAACTAAATTGGATTCTAAGATGAAGTATGAGTATATTCAATTGCCATTCTCTAATACGAATACAGTTCCTGTTACTGTAGATATGCCTTTTACATTTGAGGTCGTTGATCCTGACAGAGCAAAAACTAGTGGCAGTAGAATTGAGGTGGAATTAGATGTAGGTGGTAATCGTAAAACTAGAGTTGAATGTGTTTTGTCTGCTCAATTCGCAGGTCAAGTGCCCGATGAATATGGTGAACCAATTACGGCAGGACAGGCATTAGTAGAAGGGAGATTTGTTGGTCAAGTAACCATGAACCTTGGGGATGATGAAAGCCCTTACTTGATTCCGCTATCGCCGGGAATATCAGGTAGCCTGAAAGGTGAGATATTATTGCCCGAAGCTGAGGAAGGTGAGTCTGATTCAGAATTGTACGTGCTAAATTTGATGGGGGGTGAGATAGCTAGTGTTACTTATCTCGATGAATTAAGATCTAATGGAGGTGTTGCAAAAAAGAAATCAACTGGAACTTTGGTTAGTGATGGTGCATTGCGTATTACGGATTCGAAATATGAGGAACAGGTTGATTCATTGCATGTAGGAGAAAGGATTTTTTTGGTTGTTGATGATAAGGATCAGGATCTTACTGAAGAACAAGATCAGATCGTTATTACCGTGAAGACAACTAGTGGCGAGAATGAAAGTTTAATGCTTACTGAAACATTGACCCATAGCGGTTTATTTACTGGCTCTTTCCCGTTGATTGCGCGAAGTGAACCTCGATCAAATAGCGGCGATAATGGAGTAGAGTGCTTCTTTGGGGATGAGCTAACAGTAATTTATAGAGATCAAGATTCTTCAGGGGGGGCGGTAATCGATAGGAAGAGTCAGGTGNCTATAGCTATTGGTACTGATGGGTTGCTTGCTGCATTCAGTAAGGTATTTGAAGACGTAGATCTTGCAGCGCAAACACGATTTCATATAGCTGAAAGTTATTTTGAATTATTCAAATCTCAAAAAAAACTCGAGAGGCAGGAGCAGGCGTTGGAAAACCTGGCTCATGGTCGACGAGTTTTGTTGGAGTTAGCAGAGGACTTTCCTGAGGAAAAATACGTTGCTCGCGTCAGTTATCTTCTTGGTCAGTTCTCGCAAGAACAAGAGGATTGGCAAGAAGCTATAAAATCTTATCGTATAATTATACGAAGATTTCCTGATCATGCACTTGCTCCTGATGCGCAATATAAAATGGCGCAGTGTTATGAAGAGGCCGGAGATTTTGATCAAGCGCTTGAGGAGTATGTTGCCATGGCGGCGATACATCCGGATAACCCATTAATTCCAAAGGTTATGATCCGTATAAATGAGTACTATTATCTAAAGGAAAATTTTTTAGTGGCTGCACGAGTATCTGGTAAATTCATTGAGCGGTTTCCTGAGCATGAGCTAGCTTCGCGTATGGCATTCCGTTGGGGTCAATGCCACTATAAGCAGCAATCATATGATGATGCAGCTGAACGTTTTGAGAATTTTGCAAAACGTTATCCAGATGATCCTCTATGTGCGGAAGCGTTATTTTGGGCTGGTGAAAGTCATAGGATGGATAAGGATGTTCCGATGGCATTTCGATATTACAATCGTTGTCGATGGGATTACCCTGAATCGGAGGCTGCTAAATTTGCTAGAGGTCGCTTGGCTCTTCCAGAAATGCTTGCTCAGTTTGAACGAGAGGCGGATTTGGAAGAAGAGTAGAGAGTGCTGCTAGGGGCCAGTAGTCGGCGGTTTCATGCTTTTTGTAATTGCATCTCGCACCTGATTCATTTGTAGGCCTTGTGAAGAACTAATGCCCGCCGCTACACCAGCTGTGTAGGCTGTTGAGAATGAGGTTCCGGTCCCGAAGTAAGTTTGATTATTTAATACGGTCACACCTACGCCAGGAGCTGCGACTTCAACAAAATTAGCATTATTTGCATAACTTGCTACTCGCTGTCCGTTTCGATTGAGTGCTGTGACGCCAATTACTTCTGTTTGAGCTGCTGGATATACGGGCAATCCAGTGGGTTCATTACCGGCTGCGGCTAAAAACAAAACGCCTTCCTTGCTGCCGGCTTGAATTACAGATTTTAATAAATTGTTTTGATGATCTGATCCAAGGCTTAGGCTTATTATATCAGCTCCGCCTTCAATTGCTGATTGAATGCCTCGTGCTACATCAAATGTAGATGTATTATCTGNATCACCGTAAACGTCAACAGGAAGAATTTTAACTGAAGTCTCTTGTGACCCTTCGAGTGATGCGGATAATCCTCGAAGTATTGTTTCAGCCATTGATGTGCCGTGACTTACTTGGTTAGATTCGTTTAAAGTTGAGTCAAATAAGGAGATTTCTGGTAGTAAAAANTCAGCAACTTGAGTTCCTTTTTTTTGAACACTAGAGTCTATTAATCCAACGATAACTCCGTCCGTGTCAGCCGAAGCAGGGCGAAGATTTAATGGAGGTGCAGGAAGATTTACAGGGCTAAGTGCAATCGGTTGTTCTATGGCAAAGTTACTGTCTACTGAAGTGACTCCATCATTTTGTTCAAGTTGTGCACTTGCTTTAGCGGCATCCGATTCATTTTCAAATTCTAGTTGATAAATATCAAGTCCATCAATTTTGCC
This sequence comes from Verrucomicrobiales bacterium, assembly GCA_002708005.1. Lineage (GTDB taxonomy): Bacteria > Verrucomicrobiota > Verrucomicrobiia > Limisphaerales > UBA1096 > UBA1096. Next base: position 10,557 of record PAOJ01000006.1, read on the forward strand.
TTTTATTTTAGCGCCAAGTTGCCTGGCCAGAGCTTCAATATCTATTCCTGACTTTGGGTTTAGTGTGACTAAGAGTTCGTTCTTGATTTTTGCGTTATCTTTTTTGTTGGTTAAATCAGATTTATTAGAACGTATTTTAGGGGTGATTTTTCTTACGGCGTTATCGGATGAAGTTTGATATACTAGCATCCTAGATTGGCTGGTTTTAGATGGTATTATAACGAAATTCACATCATTAAGAAGTCTTCTAAGGGCTTCAGCTTGACTTAAGTTTTTAAATCGTGTTGTGACGTTAAGGTTGAGGTCTGGTTCTACAAGAATTTGCCATTTTTCCTGATCGCTTAGTAATTGCAGAACTTTTTCAAGTGGGTAGTTTTCAAGGGAAGCGCTTACTTTTCCATTACTCTCCCACTTGATTGCACTTTCTTTGCTAGTTGTTTGCTGGCCTTCCGTATTGATGAATACAGAGAGATAAATCAAAAGTAAAAACAGTGAGTGCAGGTGCATCTGTCGATAAGATATGCTAAAAATTTTCTGCTGCCCACTGGTTTTATTATTTGTGGTTATATATTTTTCGGTATTATTTAAGATAGGCAGCATATTATGATATTGAGAAGGGGTTTGTTCAAGTTTCAGGCAATTGGTTTAGGGTGTAGTGAAATGTGTTATGCCATAATTCCTCCTCGTTATCGTTAAGAATATCAAAACATCGAAATTCTGTGACGTAACCTTCCTTTAAATTATCTATGGTCAATCTTAGATTTTCTCTATTGTCTGATAAGGTTACGCTTTTAACATCCAAAGGTGTTTGCCTGCCTTTTTCTCCATTTTGGCTATATCTTGGCGAACCGTAGTTGGCGTGATACGCGAATTTAAATTGGGAAATATCAAAGTTTTCTAGATTAACCGATTTGGTTTTGACTGGTTGAGTAAATGTAAGAGTAAAGCCATTGTGATTTGCAGAAACTTTTGAAATTTCAAATGGTGTTTTTCCGGTGAACTTAACTCTTTCAAGTGCGGCTGGGTCTGGCGCTACACACGCCCAAGTCCTTTGTAATCCTCCAACATATAAACGTCCATTAGCACCGAAAGTGAGCCTGTTAACACCTGAGCTAAAGCCTTTAAGAAATGGAAAGACAACCCCTTGATATTCGCCGTTAACTTTTTCTAGTGAAACTCTTGTAACGAGTGCATTTTGAAAATCTCCTACAAGCAGTTGGCCTTTGAATGGTCCGAAGTTGTTATTTTTTATTTCTGTAAATCCTGAGACGGAACGAGCTAAAGAGTAGGGAAACCAAACCGCAGGCGGCGTGAAGTTATTTCGACCCTGGTAAAGCTTTTTTGGATCTGGGGTGGAAGATGGGCGTCCGAAATATTTATCTGGTCGAAGATGGTTTAATTCACATGCGGCAGTCCAGTGGCCTTGGTTGTCAGTAATGAAAATATCTTTATTTGGCCCAAAGTTGCCTATGCCATTTGGTTCGCGAAAGCCTGAGCTAATTCCAGACATAGATCCATTTTTTCCCATTTTAATGCTCCATCCCATAAATTTCATATCCCATCGTCCGCTGTGGCCAGCATTTGCTAGTACGAAATTGTCGTCTTTGTCTAGGGTTGGCCCGTAAGAAAATGCGTTGTAATGTCCTGAATAGCCCCAATCTGAACTTACTTGAGTTAGGGTGATTGAAGTTTTTGTTTTATCGAAAGATATTTCTGTTAGTTCTGGTTTTTGTGAAACATACAATTTTCCATCTCTTTGGATTAATCCCATTGGCTCGTTTAGTCCTTTGATNAGATTGTTAACATTAATATTTTTCTTATTTATTAAGCCNGAAATAATATAAACATCTCCAGTCCATGTGCATATCGCTAGTTTATCATCATTTATCCAGTCCATACCTGTAACCATTAATTCCCACTCTTTTTTAAGTCTAAGTTTTTCGATCCTGTAGAATTGAGAACTTTCTGATTTACGAGGTTGAAAGNTAGTAGAGCCACTTTTTATTGATTTAGATTTGTTTAAATTAGTATTTCCAACAAGAGGGAATTTNTTAGTTATTTGAAACTTAACAGTTTTTTTATGAGCTGGAATCTTGATCCAATATATTTTGAAATTGTCGTTAATATTTATTTTGTCATATGAAGATTCAGCCCCTGTTTCTGTTATGTTTAGTTCTGAGTATTCTAAAGGAGTTNTCTTGCTGTATAATTTTATCTCCTTATTAATACTATTTAGTTCTACAGGGTGGTCACCATTGCCNTNGAGGCTATTTGCCATGAACCATAGTGTTTGATTATAAGGGGAAACTGTAATTGTTCTTATTACGCCTGTTTTTGTTGATGATGGTTGAAGGCTTATTTTTATGTTATGATTATCTTTGGTGGTCAATAGATAGTTTAGTGTAACNTGATTATTGTATTTATAAGTACTTATGAACTGACCTTTGATATTTGTAATATCTAAAACTGATTTCGTNAGTGGATTGCCAAGTCTCCATGGCAGAAATGGAGGGTTTTCGAATAAAACTTTTCCGCTTATCTTTGAGATGAATGGACGTTTAAAATTGGTATATTGAGGACCAAAAAGATCTAAACTNCCAATCCAAACTGTGTGGGTTCTAAGATTTTCGGAATCAAAAGCAAGTCGTGTTTCATTATCAAGATAAGTAACAATAGAACGGGCACTTTTTTTCATTGGCGCGTATCTAAAGCTTTGATGGACTGGGTCTTTACGCGGGGAGATATTCTTCGTATTTGCTATGGACTTAAAAGTTAGTCCGTATAAAAATAATAATATAAGCGTAAGTCTAAATTGCATTATAATGTACAACAAACTTGCTTAAAAAACTATAAATATTCAAATCAAACATTATCAGTGGTAATTGATTTGTAATCATTATCGGTCTAAGAATTATTATACATAATAATCTTTTTAGTACTTGATTTTTTAAATTTAATAGCAACAGAATCACTTATGAACATTAATCATTTTTATCTTAAAAAGTTTTATATTTTTGCTTTGGTTATAATTTTTACTGGTTGTTCCGGTCATAAGAAGAACTATTACGGTAATGTGGATTATGACTGGGATAGTGATGGCAAAAGTTATACTGCTATTGTTAAAGATGCCAAGGGTGCTGATTTGGTCAGAGTTGATTGTCGGCATATAGGCAATCAACCCAATGGTATTTTTAAAGGAAATTTATCCAGAGATTTTCGTTCTAATCATGTTGATTTTTATGATTACAAATTGACGAATTTGAGTGACAAACAAATATCATTGGAGAGTGTTGATTATCGATTTGATAGAGGTCAGTATAAAAAAGTATTTAAAAGAAAGACTAAAGCTGAAATAATTGAATACATGGATGGCAATGTTTTGCCACCCAATGGATCTCTTGAACGAATAAACTCTTGGGCTTGGGGAAAATTTGATCCGGATGTTCTTCATAAGATCTATAATGCAAAAGTCTCTGGAGGAGCTAATTTTATTATAGATGTTCAGTTGGTATGCAAAAAATAATTCCTACAAATATTGGATGGTGAAGGGTTTATTATGAAGCTTCCAGTTCTTGGTGTGGGAATGGGTTATAGAGATCCGCTTAGCAATCAGATACTTTCTAATACAAGTGGAATTGATTTCTTAGAGGTAACGGCAGACCACTTTCTAAGTTCGACTAAAAAACGAAGAGAGTTTCTGGATAAATTGAGTTCAGAGTATTCTCTAATTCCTCATGGGCTTAATCTTTCTCTTGGGAGCGCAGAAGGGTTGAATTACGAATATCTTCAAGATCTGAGTGGGCTTGTGAGCTATTTAAATCCTCCCTGGTGGAGTGAGCATATTGCTTTTACAAAAGCAGGAGATATCGAAATAGGCCATTTGTCTCCTCTTCCTTTTAATGATGAGTCATTATCAGCTATTTGCGAAAATATTAGAATTGCTAAAGAGGAAATTAATGTTCCATTAATACTTGAAAATATAACTTACAATATTGACCTGCCTTGGAATAATATCGAAGAATCAAAATATTTAGCAGAACTAGTTTATCGTTCAAATTGTGGTCTTTTACTAGATGTNACAAACCTTTATATAAATTCTCATAATCATAATTATGATCCTATAGAATTTTTAAAAAATATCCCTCAAGAATCTATTACTCAGCTGCATTTTGTTGGAGGAATTGAAAAAGATGGTAAGTGGATTGATAGCCATGGGCACAACACTCAAGAAGAGATTTTCAATCTTATTGAAGAGGTTTTAAAATATGCTCCAGTTAAAGGTGTGATACTGGAGCGTGATACTAATTTTCCAGAATTTAATATTTTAATTGATGAATTAAATAGAGTAAGAGAATTAGGGAAAAAATATAATCGATGGGATTGAAGGATCAACAACGAGCCTTAGCTAAACTGTATACGTTAGATTCTGCTAGATGTAATTTACTATCTAAAANTGATAANTTTAAAGAAGAGGNTGNTGTAATTAAAGATACATTTTTCAGTGGAGATGAGCTTTCAATGCAAATTTTTGAATTTGCTGATTCGCTAATAAAAAAACGACTTGGCCAAGTTAGACANNATATCCCTGGAACATGTAATATTTTTAAAAATAAATTAGCACNTATATTTCAAGAATATGCNAAAGACAAACCTACATCTGGTATAAAAAGNCACTTNTATGATTCNTTAATGTTTATGGAATTTTTAGATTNAAACTATTCAGAATTNTTGAATNCAAATATTAAAAAATCTATATTTAAATTTGAAAGAATTTGGTTGAAAGCAATTTTGTCNAATCGTTTTTTNTATATAAATTCTTTTTCATTTGATGTTAGTNCTTCNATTAAAAAGCTAAAGTTTCANAATCAGAATTCTNCTGTTTTATTAGGTAGTCCTAGGNTNTGTTTATGGNTTAAAATTTCTAATGATAAAGATTTAATTTACAGGGAGGTCTACCCTAGNTTTTGGCCTGCAANGCTTACTAAAGGTTTGTNATTTACTAATTGACTTAAAACTNTAATTATAATAATTATTTTNNGATCTCNATGAAAAATTCTAATATTNNAGGCNGTATTGATTCCTTAGATTTATTTTGTAATGAANTGGAGTCTGAGCTGGGTGCGAAATTTNTTTCTGGTGTTCTNTATGGCAGCTTAGCAGGTGNNGAAGTTGTTGATTCTGATAAAGGAGTTATAAATTTCATGATCGTTTTAAATGAAATTAATACAGAAATTCTAGANATTGTAGGAGATGCTCTAAGAAAAGTTAAATCTCGTAAAATTGCCTTACTTACATTGAGTGAAAATGATTTGGTTAGCTCTACAGATGTTTTTCCAATTAAGTTTTTGAATATTAAAAGAAACCATAAAATTTATTATGGTAAAGATGTTATGTCTTCACTGGAAATTTCAAAGCAGAATCTTCGTTTAAGGTGTGAGCAGGAAGTTAAGAATTTGATGTTGCGGTTGCGGCAAAGCTATTTATCAAGTGGTCAAAACCGTAACTCTTTAAGTGTTCTTATCAAACGTGCTTACGGAAGTTTATTGCGTGATATGTCTGTTATTGTAGAGATTAAATCTGGCGAGATTAAATTAAGTGAGATAGATATTATAAATACATGTTCTACTTATGGTGTTGATGTTAAGGCTTTATTGGAGATACAAAGTTTTAAGTCTGATGGGCTTCCGAATAATCTCGATGAATTAAAACGACTTCTTGAATCGTTAATGAAGTGTGTGCGGGAATTAGCAGTTTATGTTGATAAAATGGATTAACTTATTTTGTTAACAATTTTAAATAGATTATGACTTTCTTAATAATTGGTATAGTAGTTTTAGTTTTGATTATTATCCTTCTTTCCAAGCTTACAGGAGGCGGTGGTGGTGGTTATTATGGCGGCTGCAGTGGATGTAGTAGTTGGGGGAGTGGGTGCAGTTCCTGTAGTAGCTCTTCGTGCAGTAGTTGCGGGTCTTCTTGTGGAGGATGTGGAGGAGGCGATTGATAATGATTTTGTTAATGTTTTTTTAAGTAATAATTAATCATGATAGAATTAGGTTATTTTTTATATAGTACAGCATTTGTAGCTGCTGCAATGCTCATGCTTTATATAGCGAAGAGTGCTTTTGATCTTGCTACTCCTTTTAAGTTGAAAGTTCAAATGACTGAACAAGACAATCCTGCTGTCGGCATTGTTTTGTGCGGCTATCTATTAGGTGTTATTGCTGTCTTGGCAGGTTCTTTTATTGGAGAAGGAGAAGGGTCAATGGATTTGGATGGTTTTCTAAATGATATGGGGCCTACAGCTTTTTATGGATTATTAGGGATGTCTCTTCTTTTTTTAGCTGGTATGATTAANGATAAATTGATTTTGCGTCAGTTTTCAAATACNGGGGAAGTNATANATAAAAAAAATGTAAGCGTTGCGGTAATAATTGCAGCTAGTTATTTGGGCTCAGGATTAATAATAGCTGGAAGCCTTAGAGGGGGAGAAGATATTCTTTCTGTGATAGTTTTTTTTCTTATTGCTCAAGCAGCCTTGGTCTTGTTTGCTATAATTTATCAAAAGGCTACTTCTTATGATGATCAAAAAGAATTAGGAGAACATAAGAATTTAGCTTGTGGCTTAGCCTTTGCAGGGAACTTACTAGCATACAGTATTTTGCTAATGAAAGCTGGTACTATGGATGGGCCAGATGGTGAGGTCATAGTGTTATTAGAAAGGTTTCAGTTCTTTGCTTATTATGCGATTTCGGGAGCTATTCTTTTACCCTTGTTGAGATTTATAAATGACATAGCTTTTTTACCCGAAGCAAAGCTGACTGTGGAGATAGAACGAGATAGAAATATCAATGCTGGCTTATTAGAGGCTTCTTTGGCCGTTGGTATGGCAGTGGTATTAATTATAACTCTATAATTTAACAAATGAGAAATGTATTAATTATAATAGGAGGTTTTTTTATTTTCTTTGTAGCGCTTTANTGGGTTTTTACTCCGAAGCAATCCGAGGGCTGGAGTAACTCTGCATCAGCGCAAGGNGTTATAAATATGGATGCAGTAAAAACAGCATTTANCAANGCAAAGAGTATTCCGGAGTTTGAAAAAAGNCTAAATGAAATTAGTGAATCTGAGAATTTGGTTATTTTGGAAATGGAAAAACTAGATGATGGCTTTGAGTTGACTGCTTGGGAGGATTTAAATCGAAATGGCTTTGATTCTGAGAGTGGAATTAGCACAGAAGATGACGATGCTTTATTTAAAATCACAGCAGATTCAACAAATTGTGCCAAGATAGTAGGTCTTGGTGCTAATTCTTTTTATAAATCAGAAATATGTCCTTATCCTGGGCCAAATCAAAAAACAGCTTCCGTAAGGCGTGAATATTACGGAAGACCATATTACCGACCAAGGTATTTTTATGGATATCATAGATGGGGTGCTCCTAGGTATTATACTCCTCACAGGGATTTAGGGGGACTCTACAGAGATCGTGATGTTTACCGAGGATCAAATCAGTATGTAAGTCAGTTAGGAAATAATGATCAGTATATCAGTAGAATGAACAGTCAGTCTTCTACTTCAGGGATCACCAGTAATAGAGAGTCATATATTCGAAGGAAGAGTAATGATACTCGTTTTATAAAATCATTAAAATCTCAAGGCTCAACTTCCAGCTTTTCCAGAAGAAACACACTTGCTAGTACAGGGAAAGTTAAATCAGGCGGAAGCACAGGTTCAAAATCTAGGAGCTCTTCAAGTTTTGGTAGTCGCTTTAGTGGTAGTTTTAGAGGTAGTTCTGGGTTTTCTGTTTAGCGAAATTTGGTTTAATTATTTCCTCTTTGTTTTCTCCAAAATATAACAAAAATCTAACAGGAGCAGAAATAACATTCCAACCTGAAGATATTAATCTTTATTCTGAAGATCCTTTTGATGTTCAGATAACAATTGGAAATTCACCACTTGAAGATGGTTATTATTTCACAGTAAAAGATCCAAAATTAAAAGATCTGACAGTAAGGCAGCTATTAACCAATTATGCTCTAAATATTGAAAAGCGCTTTGAGTTGGATATAGAGCGCTATCCCGAGTTCTTAAATTATCAGGAAGAGCTTCTTCGTTATTTTGAATTGTCGGAAGCTGGTAAATTGTCTCTGGATATATACGTAAACAAATGCAATCAAGCTGTCCCTTTGGATTTAAATGTTTCTGCTCGTAATTACTTATCCACATGTGTGTTTAAAGATCAAAGTTTTGACTATTGCCTTCTCGACTTAGTTTTTGATGTTAATTCGTCAAGGCTTTCAAGCAGCGAATTAGACTTATTAATAAAAGAATACGGTCCTATTTGGGTTTTGTTTTGGTTGGGTAATGAAGAGAAAATCGTTTCAACTGAGANAAATGANAANGTTTTACAGGAGAAAGATTATCCTGTGATATCGTATATTTGTGAGTCACTTATTGAAGAGAATTTAATTTCAAAATCATTTGATAGTAAGCATGCGAAATATACTTTAACTAATTCTGGCCAAAACAAATTATCTGCCATCCAAAAAGAGGCAGACTTGGTCATATCAAAATATGCGGCTTTCAAATCGGTTTCTATCTATCCGCCAGCACTTGGTGTTCCTGATGGTTTTGACGCGCGTATCCAGATGATGAGGCGAGATTCGTTTGACGTAACTAGAGGAATATATCTCATGCATTTTCGTTTATTTAATANAGAACTTTTTTCCTCTTCTGACTCNCTAAANTTTTTTGAGAGTGGTGATTGTTTTAATAAGNTTTCAAGTTTTTTGGCAAAAGAAACTACATTTTCCNAAAGTATTATTGATGAGTTGTTTAATCTTTATATAAATAATAACGATGTCAAAAAGTAGTTTTGTNTTTGTTCATGCAGGTGGTAATGGAGTTGCNCATGAGTATTTTTCNGAATTTAATGAGGNTTTTGATAGTCGTTTAATAGGGGNNGATTGGCTAAAATNAATGCTGGAAAAGAAGTTGATTCATCCAGNAGATGATATNCGCAATTTTTATCTNAAAAAAATAATAAATNCTCCNCANTCCTTTCTTCATTGTCCTGCTGAAGTTNTTTTTAAAAATGTTGATGAGACNGGTTGTGATGAAGATTCTATATGTNCTNTTTCCTATATTACCCATAATGAGTTNTCAGAAATAAAATTTAATCAGCGGCTTAATATTGATCATAAAAAAATTAATATTGAATCATATGAAGAATTGGGAAATTTGTTTTCTGGATATTTTGATTTATGTGTTTTATCTGGGCAACTTAAGCTTCCTGCAGGATTAAAGTCATTCGATGATGTTAAAGATTATGTTAAATTAAACTATAATAACTTATTATCGATTTTAGTTAATGTTGCNAAATTTATTCATGATTCACCATTTGAAAATGTNTCAAAATTTNTTAATGGAACGCCCTTTCATACAGGTCTTGAAATGTGGAGAAATTTTAGTGAAGGCTTTGGTGGTATTTGTGCCGAGAAAGCCTCAGCTTTGAAGTANTTTTGTGATATACTTGAAATAGAAAATAAACTGGTTGCTGGATTAAGCCGTGTTTTTGACCNAGATTTAAATGATATTATTATAGAGTATTCTAATGATCCAAAGGGAGTNGACTTGCCTAGGGTGCAGCATCTTTTAAATCTTATTAGGATAGGAAACGAGGAGTATTTGGTAGATTCAACNGGTGGAAATATTCAATTTTTATTTGTAAATTCAGATGGCGCNAAAAGGTTTTTTNAAAAAGGCTACAAAGCNCGAATGTTTTCAAAAGTGGATAGATTGTTTCTTTATCCTTTAGNAAAATCTGCAGGTGATATTCTTTTGTTNATCAGCGAATTTCATCTGCCTTTTACACATTGGGATTATACATTCGATCAGGGTTTAGGNTTGGCAATTTTGCCGNATATGTATGTTGGTGCTTATTTCGATTGGGGAGGGGAATGTACTCAGCGACTTCAGTCGCATTATTCAAAGATTAGCAAAAGACTAGGATTTGAATCNCCTTTGTTTGTTGAGCCTGGTGNTAATAAAGAATCTGAGGGAACTTTATTAGGTGTAAATTATGAAGTTCTTATAAATGAGATGATGCTNCAATATTGGAATTCAGAATTTTACACGGGCCATATTTCACTATGTTTGCAGCCGTACTCATTTGATTTTTGGCGTTTGCCTGTATTGTCAAAAAATGCCAAGAATTTATTATTGTCATAAAATGTTAACTAATCATAACAGCTTGATTCTTTCTGCAGCTAAAAGGGCTTTCAGTACAACTCAGTTTTATGAAAGTCTTTACCAAAAAGATCCTAAAGATATAGAAGCGGTCCCTCATATTAGAGCCTCTTTTTTTCACCAATGTAATGGATTGCTTGATTGCATAGTGGATAGAGAACTTGTTTGTGGGACGCTGCCTCCTTTTCTGAGGCACGGGCAAGAGTATCCGCTTACAATTACAGAGAGTGAAAAAGAGATGGATTTAAGACATCGTAGAATAATGAATTCCGTAAAATCTATATTAGAAATAGGAAAAAATGATAGGTGTAACTTCCTTATTCTTTCAGATGAACTTACAGGTCCTTATTGCGGAGAAATACTATCAAGTTTGGCTTGGGAACATCACCATGCGTCAGTTTGTTATTGGTTTAACGAAGAACAATTGATTAATGATTTAGATTCGTTTAAGCCTGATTGCTTAATTATTGCTTCGCCATTAGTCCCTATTTCTGGGGTCATTCTTAACAAAGTTAAATGCATTCAAATTCAACATATAAGCAACATGAGCAATTGGAATGCAAATATTGATGCTCTTCTTGTCTCAGATGAATTCTCAGTTTTTGCTCACCGAAAATTGTCTCAACAAAAATATCAATATCTAAGTGAGTCGATTTTAATTGAGAATGATCCAGTTAGTAATTTCGCCTCAATAACAACTCATAATTTTGATTGTCATCCTTTTATAAGATACACTGTTAATGTTTGTGCTAATAAACTGGAGCCTTGTTTATGAAAAAACAAAACTTACAAACCTTTTTTCATCGTGATGCTTTTGACAGGGTCTCTTTAGTTTCGAATAGTAAAGAATGGCGGTCAATCCTAAGCAATAAACTCGATCATCTAAGAAGCGCCTCTCCTTTTTACGACGGTATAATGAAAAGATTAGGTATCGATAAGATTCCCGACCCTATGGAAATATTCGATCACATACCTCCTACAACAAAAAAAGATTATAGAGAGTTTTTGCAATTAGATGCATTATCATATGCAGATGGAGATCTTTTTACGGCTGAATATAGTTCAGGGAGTACGTCAGAATGTGTGCTAAGAATATGTACGCACAAGGATGATATGGGGGAGCTTTTAGTTACTGAGAATGTTTTTGGTCGATTGGGTATGGGGCCTGATGATTGTTTTGTGTGTGTTGAGGTTGGATCCCTTAGTATTCATGATTTTTATATTAGAGCTGCTAGAAATCTCGGGGTAAAACATAATTACTTTCTTCATCTGACAAAGCCTTATGAAAAATGTATTTCCTCTTTAAGTTCAATTAAGCCTTCAATTCTATTAATAATACCGAGTTTGTTTTCTAAATGTCACGACCAGATTGTAAAAGCTTTGCGCGAAGCTAATATACAATTAAAAGCATTTGTTTATATGGGTGAAGCGATGCCCGAATCTTTAGCNCAGATAGTTAAAGAGAAACTAAATTGTCCAATCTATTCTTTTTATGGAACTACTGAAACAGGTGGGATAGGTGGATCGTGCATTTATAATAACGGAAATCATTTTGATTTGAAAAATCAGTTTTTTACAATTGAAAATCCTGTTCAATTAGATGAGTACACTTGGGAAGGGGAAGCTCTTGTTACTTCGTTAAATATATACACTCAGCCTGTAATTAAGTACCGAATTGGGGATGTAGTAAGATTAACAAATAAGCCCTGTGATTGCGGGGAGCTAACTCCTAGGATAAGTATAGTATCTAGAACAGTTGAAGAGTTTGTTGTTGCGGCTGAAAAATTCAGTTATTCGATGTTTTTTGAATCATTTAAAGAAGTCGTGCCTGCTTTGGATATAATGTCGATTCATATATCAAATGTTCCAGGTAATGATAAGGATACATTATTGAATTTTTTGCTGCCTCTCGAATATGAAAAGTATTCTGCTCAGATTTTAGATGTATTAGAAAATAAAATATTTGAATTAGATACTATGCATAGATTTGGATTAGTTGAATTTAAATTAATCTTCCAAGATAGAGAATCACTTTCGAAGAAAAAAACTAAAAAGCTAATTGACCTAAGAGAGTGAAATCCATATTTTTTTTATAAAAGATCTCTACATTTAGTAAAAACACTATTTAGTTATGAGGAAAAATCAAATAACCCGTTGGATAGCGAGAAATGCACTTCTTTTGGTTTCTGTTATTCTGATATTGTTATCTGTATTCTTTTATTTAGATGTNGAGTCAAGACGAGCTGAGTTTGAATCCAACAAGAAAAAAAATGTTTCCGTCGACAATATGGGGATTGAGTGAATGACTTATTTTTTCATATTGTTTGGTAAATTCCGAAAAGCTGCACACCAAAGATGGCTTGTTACTTTAGTGTTTTTTTTGTCTGTCCTTTGTTATGCGAGCACTGGATTTATGTATTTTGAGCTAGATGAGCGACCGGATTTAGAATGGCATAATGCTATCTGGTGGTCGTTTGTTACTATGACTACTGTTGGCTATGGTGATTGGTATCCAGTTACGCCATTAGGACAATTTTTAGTAGGACTGCCGGTGATGCTGGTTGGGGTAAGTGTTCTTGGATATATTCTGTCCTTGCTGGCTAGTATAATTCTGGAAAATAAAATTAAGGAACTAAAAGGAATGACAAAAATAAATCAATCTGGACACATAATAATTAGCGGCTTCAATACATCTGTCAGTACACTAAAAATTGTTGATGAAATTAGGAGAGAT
>PAOJ01000076.1 GCA_002708005.1 Verrucomicrobiales bacterium
ATGCGCTATACCAAGGCTCATTACTATGACCGAATGAAAATCATAGACAGCCATGTCGGACGAATTATTAGCCAACTTAATGAAGACGGTATTCTGGAGGATACTTTTGTTTTTTACTTTGGAGACCACGGGGGCGTGATGCCTCGTAGTAAAGGTTACGCATATGAAAGTGGCNTACACATACCNCTCGTNGTCCGCATCCCAGAAAACTTTAAACACCTCATTAACCACAAACGTGGCAGTCGCACCAACGGTTTTGTAAGCTTCATAGACTTTGGGCCGACCGTGCTCAATCTTGCTAGCATCTCGCCGCATAAGGAACTTGATGGGCGGCCATTCTTAGGCAAGAGCATCTCAGCCGCCGACTTGGCAAAGCGAAATGAAGTCTTCGGCCATGCTGATCGGTTCGATGAAAAATTTGATATGGTACGCACATATCGTAAAAGCAAATGGAAATACATACGCAACTATCAGGCCTACTATGCTGACGGCCTGCAAAACAACTATCGTTACCGGCAATTAGCTTATGACAACTGGCGTAATCTTTATAGGGCAGATCGATTGAATCCNGTGCAACGACAGTTCTTCGAACGACGACCGGTCGAACAACTTTTCAATCTCGAGGACGACCCNCACGAAATCAACAACCTCGCTGACGATNCGGATCATNTTAATCGTTTAACCGAGATGCGGGAATTATTGAAAAATAAAATGAANTCCATTAATGATCTNAGTTTTTATCCAGAGAATCGCATGGTTTCCGCCGCTCTGAANGACGGGGTGGCATTTGGCAGGAAACATGAAAAGCAANTAAGCCGCCTCTCAGAACTNGCAGACACCGCCCTGCTTCCATTCGATGAAGCACAACAAACNCTTACAAAGGCAATGCAATCCCAGGNGGCTTTACGACGTTACTGGGCACTCAAGGTNTGCTCCAATTTTGGNAATAAAGCTGAGCCTCTCGTCTTGGCAGCCATGCCACTATTGAAAGACAAAAATCTGATGGTACGTGTTAGAGCTGCAGAATTTCTCGGGGGCATCAATAAGGTCGATCCTATGCCAACGCTTTACGACGTAGTGAACACTGCTGAAACCGAGCAAGAACTGATGATCGCCTTCAACACAATCGTCTACCTGCGTGATCAGGTCGGTCACAAATACGACCCGAAAAAAGTGCAATTAAAATTCAATAAGGGGGAAGTTTACCGACGAGTACAATACCTCGCAGGAACTGAACCAAATACAAATTACTAATCTTGATTATGAAAAATAAAATCACACTAAAAATAAAAGTAGCCATTTTTTTGATTGGCTTGGCTTTGTTGTCTCCGGCTTCGATCATGGCAGCTGACACCAACTGGCCAAACTGGCGGGGCGCANGCGAAAACGGATCGACATCAATNGGCAGCTANGTNACAAAATTTGACAACGAAAAAAACGTTAAATGGAAAACCAAATTGCCCGCTAAGGGNTGCTCGACGCCAATCGTATGGAAGGATCAAATCATCATCACAAGTCCGGATGGCAAAAACGATACGCTGGTATCATTTNACTGGGGTGGCAAAAAACTATGGCAGACTACTGTTGGTAACGAACGAGCCGGCAAGCACCGAAACGGCTCCGGCAGCAACCCCTCGGCTATTACCGACGGTAAATTATTGTTCGCATATTTCAAGAGCGGCAACCTCGCTGGCTTCACATTAGACGGTAAATTAATTTGGAAAANCAATCTGCAGCAACGATTCGCTCGCGACACACTATACTGGGACATAGGNACTTCGCCTGTTTTGACCTCAAAACATGTCGTACTTGCCGTAATGCACTCCGGCGAATCGTATCTTGCGGCGTTTAACAAGCGAACTGGCGAACTGGCTTGGAAGGAATCCCGAAACTACAAAACACCNGTCGAGTGTGATCACAGCTACGCCACACCTCATGTTNTCGAGTATCAGGGTCGCGAGGCAATCGTCGTCTGGGGAGCGGAACGGCTTACAATTCACAACGCCTCCAACGGTAAATTGTTTTGGACCTGTGAAGGATTCAATCCTGACCAGCGTGCAAANTGGGTACAGGTGGCCTCATCGGTACTCGATAGAAACATGGCAATTGTCCCGTATGGTCGAGGCAAACACATTGCTGGCATCGAATTAAGCGGGGATGGTAACGTTACCAAATCTAATCGCAAATGGACACTTAATGGCACTGGCTCATTCGTACCCACACCTGCTATACAAGACGGAAAAGTCTACGTTCTTGGTGATCGCGGACAGGTTGTCTGCCTAGATGTGAAAAACGGTAAAAAACTTTGGAGCGGGCAATTCCCTAAACATCGTGCAAGCTACTACGCCTCACCTACTGTAGCTGATGGTAAAATCTATGCTACTCGGGAGGATGGGGTCATCATGGTTGCCTCCATCACAGACGGATTCAAATTTCTCTCCGAAAACAATATGGGAGAGCGAATTATCGCCACTACCGTCGCCGTACGCGACCAACTACTCATTCGAGGTGAAAAACATCTATTCTGCATCACAAAGTAAACAACACTTACTAACAAAAAAATCAAACATAGCCACTTTTCCGACCGGGCGTTGACTTGCCTTGATGGTTAGCCAAGGGCAAGATTTGCTTATGCGCTTTTCTTTCGTTCTGTTGGCTGCTTTGGTATTTTCAGCTGAAAATTTCGCAGCTGAAAAAAAACCAAACGTTTTGTTCATAGCAATCGATGATCAAAACGATTGGATAGGTTACCTTAACGGTCATCCTATGGTTAAAACGCCACATATCGACCGCTTGGCCAAACGCGGTACCGCCTTTACTAATGCGCATTGTCAGGCCCCTCTTTGCAACCCTTCACGCACGAGCTTGATGACTGGTCTACGCCCAAGCACCACCGGTATTTATGGATTATCACCGTGGTTTCGAAATGTACCTGAGTTTAAGAATCTCGTTACCCTTCCTCAATACCTTAAACAACAAGGGGGCTACAAAACCTACTCTACCGGGAAAATTTACCACGGTCGCTACGGCCATCAAAATAAAGGTAAAGAATTTGACTTGATAGGCCCAGGAGCCAGTGGAATGCCTTTTCCTCCAAAAAAATTGATCGGTTCGACGCCATTCGGAAACCACAAACTTATGGACTGGGGGGTGTTTGACCACAAGGATGAGGAAAAAGGAGACTGGAAAGTTGCCTCGTGGGCAGTAGACCAACTTAACGCAAAACCTAAAGAGCCATTCTTCATGTCGGTCGGTTTTTTTCTTCCCCACGTACCCTGCTTTGCCACTCAAAAATGGTTCGACCTTTATCCAGATGACAACTCCGTGCTTCCAAAAATCCTTAAAAATGATCGTGCTGACACGCCTCGTTTTTCTTGGTACATGCACTGGTATCTGCCAGAGGTTAGACACAAGTGGCTCGAGGAAAATAACCAGTGGCGCAATCTCGTCCGCAGCTACCTCGCTTGCACTAGTTTTGTTGATAATCAAGTCGGCCGATTAATTAATGCACTCAATAGAAACAACTTTGATAAGAACACTATTATTGTGCTTTGGTCAGATCATGGGTGGCACCTCGGTGAAAAGGGGATCTCCGGTAAAAACACCCTTTGGGATGACGGGACACGCGTGCCGTTGATCTTTGCTGGGCCAGGCATTAAGCCAGGCCAAATCTGCACCCAACCTGCCGAGTTGTTAGACATTTATCCAACGCTAAACGAATTGCTCGATCTTCCGCAAAAGAAAGAACTCGAAGGACACAGTTTAAGGCCTCAATTNCAGAATTCAAAAGCCAAACGACATTGGCCTGCCATAACCACNCACAATCATGACAATCACGGAGTCCGCAGCGAGAATTGGCGATACATACAATACGCCGACGGTAGCCAAGAGTTGTATGACATGGTTAAAGACCCTAACGAATGGAACAACCTCGCCAATAATCCGAAGTATGCAAAAGTCATTGCTAGACACAAAAAATTTCTACCTAAAAACAATCGAAAACCTGCACCTAATAGTAAGCATCGAATTTTACTCTACAAAAACGGTAAAGCAAATTGGCAAGGTACTGACATCGACCCAACAACACCTATTCCGGGTATCGAAGATTAAAAGATTATCTACAAAACTCTCCATCGTTTTCTAGCTATCATTTTTTACAAAGCACAAACTTACAATCAAATGCTTATAAATAAAAAATTGTAACGATTTAAAAAACAATTACGTATGTTAATTTTTTAATATGCATATAAAGAAAAAATATTTTATTATAATAATTAGTCTTTATTTTATCATTCTGAATACCTTAGCGAATGATTTTGAAAAAAGCCCCGAAAAGAAAAAAACTCAAATAGGAAAATACAATAATGCAAAAAATCCAAACATAGTTGTAATTTTAACAGATGACCAAGGATACGCCGACATTAGCTTTAATCCTAATCATCCAAACGAAGTTGCAACACCACATATGGATGCACTGGCTCGTGAAGGCGTTTTTTTTACTAATGCTTACACCAGCGGTGCGGTATGTTCGCCAACTCGAGCAGGCCTAATGCTTGGACAGTATCAACAACGAATAGGCATCTATACTGCCGGAGATGGGGGCCGTGGATTCAACCCAAAAACAAAAATATTCCCTTCTTTTTTGCCGGATGGTTTCAATAGTACGGCTATCGGAAAATGGCACTTGGGGTTAGACAGTGACTATCCCAAGCTTAGTATGCATGCACTAAATCGTGGCTTTGACGAATGTTACAAATTCATGGGGCGAGGTGGTCACGATTATTTTAAATTAATCGGAGTAAAAGGTGAAGATTATGNACCAATCTACCGCAACAAAGAACGCATTAAAGAAAATAATTACAACGGATATCTAACTACACGACTAACCGAAGAAGCGGTATCGTTCATCGATCGCCAGAAACAAAATCCATTTTTTCTTTACCTTGCATACAATGCCGTTCACGCCCCAGCACAAGCACCTAAAAAGGATATTGAACAGATGCAAAAAAACTTTCCTCACCTTGATAAAAAACGGGCGATCCTAATGGCCATGCTGCACCACCTTGACCTCGGAGTAGGGGCCGTGGTGAACAAGTTAAAAACCCAAGGACTCTGGGAAAACACTCTATTATTCTTTCTAACGGATAACGGNGGATCTAAAGCCATGATGGCAAACAACGGAAAACTGCGTGGCTTTAAGGGCAGCCTTTACGAGGGAGGGATCCGCACGCCATTTATTGTGAGCTGGCCAGCAAAATTTAAAGGCGGCCGCACCATCAATGATCCAGTAATCTCATTAGACATTTTACCAACAGTAATTGAAGCTACCAATACTGGGCGCTTGGCCAAACGAAATTTTGACGGTAAAAGCTTACTCCCACTGCTCAATGGAAAATCGACGAATCATCATCCCGTGCTCTTTTGGAACAGTGGCGAGGAAAAGTCTGAGTGGGCCGTGCGTGAAGGTAACTGGAAAGCACACAGCTTAAGAGGAAAACTTCAATTATTCGACCTCACCAACGACCCTTCCGAAAAAAACAACATTGCTAATAAAAAACCCGCCTTGGCCAAACGATTGGCCGGACTTCATTCAGATTGGCATGCTAAAATGCAACTTTCAGAAGTAAAACTGACTGGATCAAAGCCAAACTTAAAAAACACCTCAACTAAGCTAAACGCGAGGGAATTGAAACGTAAACAAAAACGGGANGAGCGCAAAGAAGCTCGCCTAAAATCAAAACAAGCTAAGTGAATTTAGTCCAAAAACTCTCCGCACTTGTTTGCATTTTTATTGCAAGTAATACAGGGAATTCTAAGCCGAATGTAATGCTTATTGTTTGCGATGACCTGAACACTCATGTCAGCACATCTGGTTATCCACATATTAAAACTCCCCACCTCGATCAATTGGCCAAAGCCGGTGTCACATTCAAAAGAGCTTACTGCCAATATCCTGTCTGCGGCCCATCCCGGGCGTCGTTCCTCAGCGGACTGTATCCAGAGTCAACAGGCGTTCTGGATAATAAAGCTGACATTCGCGATACACGCCCCGGCATATCGTCGCTCCCACAGTTCATGAAAGAAAACGGCTATTGGACTGGCGGAGTTGGAAAAATATTTCACACACCACGCCACGAGCCAGGTAATCTTGGGTGGCATGAATATCATCGATTCGAGAATAACGAATTCCCCTTCGTAACCAGTGAAAGAAAAAAATTTGAAAAGGAAAATGGCTCTGTAGAAAGCGGTAAAGTTCGGCGAAAATGGAAGAAAAAACTTCAAGGACTATTTACTCAGACACGGGGCCAACAACAACCTGGTTATGGGCCAAGCGGGTTGAAAGACGGTGAGCATCGCGACGGCCGAAATGCACGCAAAGTAGTCGAATGGCTCGATAAAAAGAGCTACGGTAACAAGCCTTTCTTTATCACGGTTGGAATTCACAAACCGCACGTTCCCTTCATCGCGCCACAAAAATATTTCGATATTTACCCTCAGCATAAACTTCAATTCGAACTAAGCCCGAAGAACGACTGGGATGACATTCCAACGTTGGCAATGGTAAAGCGATTTAAGGGNTTTGGATTTGAAATCAGCAAAGAAAACGATGAACTTAGACGTAAGTACACTCAGGCCTATCATGCCTGCGTGTCGTTTGTAGATGCTCAAATAGGACTAATTATTGATAAGATAAAAGCGCAAAAAATTTGGAATGATACGATCGTGATTTTCACTTCTGATCACGGCTATCATCTCGGCGAACATTTCATGTGGGGTAAAGTCACACTATTCGAGGAATGCGCACGAGTACCACTAATTGTCCGCGTACCTGGTGTATCTACCGCAGGAACAACCACCCACGGTTTAGTCGAGACTATTGGCTTATTCCCAACCTTAGCCGAGTTATGCAACTTAGATGCCCCTAAACATCTTCAAGGCCTAAGCTATTCCAGCCTCATCAGAAATCCAAACGGTTCAGGAAATTCTAGTGCTTACACGGTTGTTTCACGAGGCTCCCAACTTGGACGCTCAATTCGAACAAAGCGCTGGCGCTATGCCGAATGGGG
Source organism: Verrucomicrobiales bacterium (assembly GCA_002708005.1). Taxonomy (GTDB): domain Bacteria; phylum Verrucomicrobiota; class Verrucomicrobiia; order Limisphaerales; family UBA1096; genus UBA1096. Next base: position 7,068 of record PAOJ01000076.1, read on the forward strand.
CAAAACCGAAGCCGCCGAACTTTACGATCTAGAAAAAGACCCTAAGGAATACATAAACTTGGCCAAATCCCCAAATTATCTCAATATCGTTAAAAAAATGAAAAATCGCTTGGCTAAACGCAAACAACAGGCAGCCGGAAAATAAATAGTTTTTATTAAATGAGAATTCTCATTCTTTTAATCGTGTCGCTCTCAACCTGGTTAAGTGCCATCGCACAAAAGCCAAATGTCGTTTTGATTATGGCTGACGATCTCGGTTATCATGATCTTGGTTGCTACGGACATCCGAAAATTAAAACACCAGTTTTGGATCGACTCGCCAAACATGGCGTGAAGCTCACAGGATTTTACGCTGGAGCCACCGTTTGCACTCCATCGAGAATTGCGCTAATGACCGGCTCCTACCCAACGCGACTCGGCTGGAGCAAGGGGGTAGTAGGACACATTTTGTCGACTGATCACGGCCTGAGTCCAAAGGCGCTAACAATGGCCGAACATTTCAAGTCTGCAGGCTATAAAACTGCAATATCTGGAAAATGGCATCTTGGCGACCGACCTTCTTTTAGGCCACATCGACAAGGCTTTGATCGCACATTTTACATTAACAAAAGTAACAACCAAACGGATGAATTATGGCAAGCTGACAAGCTGCTTGAGAAGCCCTTTAATAACCGTTTTCTCACAGAGAAATTCACACGTGAAGCGATTAGCTTTATCCAATCGAACAAAGATAAACCTTTCTTCCTCTATCTGCCATATTCTGCTCCACACTTTCCAGTAGAGCCTCATCCAGATTGGGAAGGTAAATCCAACTACGGTGTTTATGGTGATGTCGTCGAGGAGATGGACTNCCGCATCGGTGAAATATTGGAAATACTAAAAGTCGAGAGACTGAATAAGAAAACTTTGGTCATATTTTGTTCTGATAACGGTCCNGAACCTATGATCAAGGAGTCATTGGCTAAGCCGTTTCGTGGCAAAAAATGGAGCTCACTAGAGGGGGGAACCCGCGTGCCGTGCATANTCAGTTGGCCAGGCACCCTCCCTGCTGGGCTAAAAACAGATGCNATTATTTCTGCAATGGATCTGCTACCAACACTTGCACACGNTTGCGGAATTGAATTAATCAAACTCAAGACCAATCACATGCCTATCGACGGCGTAAACATCTGGAGCACACTAATNGGAATGAAAAAACCACATATACGCAATGACCTGCTTTACTGGCATGGCTCAAAAGGATTTGAAGCCATTCGTGTAGGAGATTGGAAGCTTTTCCCAAAACGCGTTGGAGCCGAGCTAACAGGCAACGGTCCAGCGTTGTTCCACTTAACNAAAGACATAGAAGAAAAAAATGATCTTAGCCAACTACATCCTGATCGGGTGAAATCAATGCAGAATCTGGCTAATCAGCGCTTAGCTGAAATTCGTGCTAAATTCATCCCTCTTGGCCGGTCCAATACAGATTGAAGCTACACAATCAGTGACTTAAATGCATTTTCCAATTGCCATCNCTTGTGTGTTGGGCATCCTTTGAACNCACACTTTTATCGNATGAAAAAACCAATTCTATTGCTCATTATNGCATGCGCCTTATTAACGGGTTGCAAACANATCCAACAATCATCAAATGTTGAAGGTGCATTGAAGCCTCACCTTGGCGAATCAGAATTTGAGCTAAAACCGTTATTCTCTAGTGAACGATTTGGCAACATCGTCGTCTCAATGAAAGGNACTTTAATTGCAACCTGGGGATCAAGCTACGTACGAGCACGACGCAGTGAAGACGGAGGTAAGACGTGGGGGCCAGAAATTGTCATTGCCAAGCCAGCTTTTCAACCTGGCGGACTGACGGTAAACGAAAAAACAGGTGATATCATTGCATTTGTCGAGGACAGTCATCCTCCTTCACCAATTCATATCTACGTGAGCAGCGATGACGGTATTACTTGGAATAAAATTGAAACTAAAATCAAACCCGACTCCAAAGGAAATGCACCCTCAATGCATATGAACGAGCACGGAATTACCTTGCGTCACGGCAAGCACAAAGGCCGATTAATTCGCCCCTCCAGATGGTATGCGGGAAAAAATGATAGTGCTCGATGGCCCCAACATTATACTAACGCAATTTATAGCGATGATGGCGGTCAATCATGGCAAACCAGTGACCCATTTCCTGCCAACGGTACTGGGGAGGCAACCATAGCCGAATTAAGTGACGGAACTATCTATTATAACTCACGACGTCATTGGGCAGAAGAAGGAGCCAATCCTCGGCGAAGGTGGACTGCAACTAGCGATGACGGCGGACANACTTGGGAAAACCTTAAATTCTGTGAGATNCTACCAGATGGGCCACAAAACACCAATTATGGCTGCATGGCTGGCCTAACTCGTCTCGCAATTAAAGGTCGTGATATTTTGATTTACAGCAACTGCGACAGTCCAAGCGGACGCGTTAAAGGAACCGTTTGGGCTAGCTTTGATGGTGGAGAATCATGGCCTATCAAGCGAATGGTTTACAAAGGTCGACATGCCTACTCATCATTAACATCAGGCAGGCCAGGAACAATCACTGAAGGTAAAATTTTTCATCACTTTGAAGGAGGGCCAAAAGGAGGTTCTGCGGTAGCACAATTTAATTTAGCTTGGATTTTGGAAGGTGGAACCAAAACAGGAGATGGAGAACTCCCATCTGAATTAAATTAAAATTCCAACGAATATATGATTCGACTCTTACTTTTTCTTATATCGATTTCGAATCTAACTCTTGGTCAAACCGTAGATCAATCTGCTATTGAATCTATTAAAAAGAATGGAGGCTTGGTTTTACCTTCTCCGGGAGGGGATAATCAATGGGAGATTCAGTTTCAACTTCGAGGACGCAACCTCAATGACGCAGGATTGGAGGACGTAGCCAAACTTAAGAACGTAATAGAACTTAACCTCCGTGACACAAAGATCACCAGCGCCGGCTTAACGCACCTAAAGGGTTTAGTGAAACTCACGCGACTACACCTCGAACGAACAGCTATTGACGATACAGGAATAGCGCACCTAAAAGGGCTAACCAAATTGCAGTATTTAAATCTCTACAACACTAGAATTACTGACAAAGCACTAGAGCATTTGTCGGATTTAAAAAACCTTCAGCAACTTTACTTATGGCAAACTGATGTAACCGATCTCGGCATTGCAAATTTAAAGAAAAAACTACCCTCCATTAATATTGTCAAGGGGATCGACCTTAGCACAGTGATCCCGGTCAAAAAGGATGAACCAAAACCCGAGCATGACCTGAAGTGGCTGCCTGAAGGAGGAAACGAAAAGCCTCCTGAAAAATCATTTACAGGCGAATTCACAATCATTCGGTTCATCAATAAACGTAATAAGCCAGTCAAACTGTTTTGGATCGACTATGGTGGAAAACCAAAATTGTACGGGATGATAAATCCTAATGCGGAACGCCGACAAAATACATATGAAGATGCTGTATGGATGGTAACAGATGAACAGGAAATGCCGTTGGGCTATTTTGTCACAGGGAGCGAATTTGCTCGTGCAATTATTCCAAAATAATTTTGGGAAATCTTGCAACTTAGCAAAAAAATCCTGATAGTTTTTATTCTTCAATCTTAACCAGTGCTTAGCTTACAACATACACGCCGAAATTTTCTCCGCTCCAGTGTCGGCCTAGCTGGGCTTACCCTGCCAACCTTTTTCAAGGCACAAGCCGCCTCGAACACAAAGCGCCGTAAAGCAAAATCCTGCATAGTCATTTACACATGGGGTGGGATGAGTCACTACGAATCATTCGATCCAAAACCAGAAGCCCCAGTGGACATTCGCGGCGAATTCAAACCAATCAGCACTGCGACGCCAGGAATCCAATTCAGCGAACATATTCCTCTAATTTCCAAGCACTCAAACAAACTCGCTATAGTGCGTTCTGTTCACCATAACAATGGGGCACACTCTGGAGCTGTTTACCTCAACCTTACAGGGCATCGACCTGAAGGTCAGATTAAAGCCAAAGGNCGAAAGAACTGGCCTTCAATCACATCGGTTATTTCTCATTTCCATCGACCTGTGGCAGGAATACCTAACGCTATTCGTATGCCTTATTCTATGTACGATAACGGCAGACAAATGGCTGGTGAAAGTGCAGGTTGGCTTGGAGCAAAATACGATCCCATTCTCATGCGAACGCCAGCCGGNGAACCTTATGGGGGNGTAAGCCGATACGATGATCCAGCNCTTAATCTAAAATTAAATTTAGATAAAAAACGCATTTCTGACCGATTGACACTACTAGAACAACTCGATCATTCACTCGGACAACGACTAGGTGACTCTACAGCATACGAAAAACTTGATCATTATCGACAAATGGCAGCCGATATGCTGCTCGGCTCTCCTGTGCGTGAGGCATACGATCTGGAAAAGGAAGATCATAGAATTCGTGATATGTATGGTGACCATATTGGCGGGCAGTCACTACTGCTGGCTAGACGTCTAGTGGAAGCAGGAGTCCCAGTAGTACAGGCCGTATGCTCAGCCGGCGATCTAGCGGGGGGCGGCGGCGACAACTGGGATACACACCGAAACCATTTTCCAAAAATGAAAAACCGTCTTCTACCAGTCTTTGATCGAGCAGTTTCTGCCCTTTTGACTGATCTTGAAATGCGCGGAATGCTAGATGAAACGCTAGTTGTTTTTCTCACCGACTTTGGCCGCACACCCAAGATTAACGCCAACGGCGGCCGAGATCATCATCCTGGTGTNTATTCACTAGCGTTTGCCGGTGGTGGAATTAATGGAGGCCAAATATATGGCGCAAGTGACAGGAACGGCATTGAACCCGCCTCTGGAGCTTGTACTCCGGCAGATATTCACGCCACAGTTTTTAAGGCAATGGGAATTAACCAACACGCAGAGTTACATGATCAACTCGACAGGCCTTTTCGGATCTGTGATGGGAAACCACTCCCAATAGCATAGTGCTCTACTATTTGGCCTTAATCCGATGGCGATGTCTGGGTTATTTCCTAGCACTATACATTTCGAACACTCTTCAAGCCGAACGCCCCAANATAATTTTTATCCTGGCCGATGATTTAGGTTGGTCAGAACTTGGCTGTTACGGCAATAGCTTTAACGAAACTATTCATATAGATCGACTCGCAAAGAACGGGGTTCGATACACCGATGCTTACGCTTCTGCTCCAGTTTGCTCACCATATCGCGCGGCATTCCTTACCGGACAATACCCCGCTCGGACAGGAATTCTGGATTATCTTAGGCCGAATTCAGAAAACGGCCTTTCAACAAGACTAATTACCCTACCAGAACAACTTCGTGACTCCGGCTACGTCACTGGCATGATCGGCAAATGGCATCTCTCTGGCTACCGCTATCACGGAGCGAAGAGAATCGTCAGGCCTACAGATCACGGATTCGTATGGAATATCGGAAGCGAAATCAAAAGTGTTGGCAATGGTGCAAACTTTTGGCCTTACATTTTCCGCACTCAACCCGTCAAATGGNTAGATTTTAAGGAACGGAAATTGGGCGAAAAAGAATATCTTACAGATCGCCTCAATCAAGAGGCTATTGAATTCATAGAAAAAAATAAAGATAGCCCATTTTTTCTTTTCTTAAGCCACTACGCTCCACACACAATTCTAAACGGCAAACCAAAAATTGTCGCAAAATATAGAGCAAAACATCCCCCTGGAAAAAGCACACGAAATAAATGCTATCTTTGTCAGGATGCAGCCCTTGAGGGGGATCCACAAAACCACTGGGCAGGCAATCATAATCCTCACCTAGCAGCTATGCTCGAAAGTATCGATGATGGAGTTGGCCGAATTCTGANTAAACTTAAATCTCTTAACTTAGATCAAAATACAATTGTGATATTTACCTCAGACAATGGAGGCGAAACGAAAGTTACATCGAATGCTCCTTTGCGGGGAGGTAAGAGCCAACTCTACGAAGGGGGAATTCGAGTACCATTAATTGTCAGTTGGCCCGATGCTATATCACCTAGCCGAGTATCAACTCATCCAACATCGAACGTAGACTTTTATCCTACACTCCTTGAGGCAGCAAAAATACCTGCTAACGTTCAACAACCGCTTGATGGCATTTCGCTTCTAAACACGTGGAAACATCCTGATGTATCTCCAAAACGCAGAGCATTATTCTGGCACTATCCACTCGAAAAACCACACTTCCTAGGCGGTGTCTCTAGCGGAGCTATTCGGCTTAGTAATTGGAAATTGATTGAAAATTTCACAAATAATTCAATTGAACTATACAATATACCTAAAGACCCTAGCGAATCAGTAAATCTTGCTAAAAAGAAGCCGACATTAAGTAAATCGTTGCTCAATGAATTGATAGCGTGGAGAAAATTAATTGGAGCTACAAAGAATCCGCCTAAACGCTAAACCATTTGCGCCCAGGTAACTGTTAAGGAAGTATCACCGCGTGATAACAATTAGGAATATTAGTAGGCTTTTAATTGCTGGAATATTAATGACTTTTAGTAGTCTAACTAAGGCTACAGATAAAAAATTCGCATACAAAACCGATTTGAACATCTCCTATCGTTCCGGTTCGAATTTAACTAAATATATGAAAAACCGGTGCCGCTTAGATATATATTACCCCTCCAATAAAAAAGAATTTGCAACTGTCGTATGGTTTCATGGTGGCGGATTGAAAAACGGTAATCGGTTTATACCTGACGCTTTAAAAGAAAAAGGAATCGCTATCGTAGCAGTTAGTTATCGCCTACATCCAAAGGTAAAATCCCCAAACTATGTCGATGACGCTGCCGCCGCTGTAGCGTGGACACTGAAGAACATCTCAAGTTACAGCGGTTCATCAAAAAAAGTATTTGTAAGCGGACATTCTGCGGGAGGATACCTCACGAGTATGATTGGGCTAGATAAAAGCTGGCTGACAAAATACGGGGCGGATCCAAATCAACTTGCAGGTCTAATTCCATATAGCGGACATACAATCACACATTTTACGGTTCGAGCCGAACGTGGTATCGAAGGCACACAACCAATCGTCGATAAGATGGCTCCACTTTATCACATTAGGAAAGATTGCCCCCCTTTTCTACTAATAACAGGTGACCGCAAATTAGAATTACTTGGCCGCTACGAAGAGAACGCCTACTTCTGGCGCATGATGAAAGTCATTGGACATCCCGACTCCACACTTATGGAACTGGATGGATATAATCACGGTCAAATGGCAAACGCTGCTCACCCCATTCTGCTTCGATTTATCAATCGAATTTTAAAAGAGCAATAGATAGCTCAGTTCTTCATTTTTTCTTGGAAAATAATGAAAAAATAATATCAATAAATACTATTATGGATCCATTAATCGTGCTTGCTTGTATCGGACAACATGTTATTGTCCCTCAACTGTTTCCAAAAAAAGAAAGAAACAAATATTATGAAAAAATTAATCGCATTATTTGCAATGGCCGCTTTTGCGTTCAGTGCACAGGCTGCTGAAGTAAGCCTAAAAGTTGACGGTCTTGTTTGTGAAAAAGGATGTGTCGCCAAAGTTAAAACCAGCTTGGGCGATGTTAAAGGAGTAAACCTAAAGGGTACAAAGTTTGCGACTGGTAAAAAACTTGGCGCCGTAAAGGTTTCCTTCTGTGACAAGACCACTACCAAAAACAAAATCATGGCAGCCATTAAGAAGGCAGGCTACAAAGTTGCTGAAGCTCCAAAAAAGAGCAAAGCCAAGTCTAAAAAGAAGGCCTGATTTTTTCTAACGTTTTTATAAACGGCGACCCTTTATTGGGGCGCCGTTTTTTTATAGTTTGATTGAATTATGGGTTTTTACTTTGCAACGTTGCCTTATTAACGTTTGCTTTTCACAGCTAATGGCCAAATGCCATTCAAGTTAAAACCTGACCATGATAACTTTATTAATTGCTCTCCTTTCCGGTTTCGGGTTTCTGGTTGCCTACCATACTTATGGGCGTTGGCTAGGCAGTAAGATTTTTAGACTTTCCGCCAATGCAATATGCCCAAGTGAAAGACTTAAAGATGGCATTGACTACGTACCAACAAATAAATCAGTGGTATTCGGTCATCACTTCACCTCAATCGCTGGCACAGGTCCGATCGTTGGTCCTGCAATCGCAATCATGTGGGGATGGGTGCCTGCACTCCTTTGGGTAGTTCTTGGATCAATATTTATCGGCGCAGTGCATGACTTTGGCGCTTTGGTAGTAAGCCTGCGTAACAATGGCCAAACAGTAGGAGACATTGCAGGAAGAGTATTAAACAAACGCGTAAGATTGCTTTTTCTACTAACACTATTCATGGCTCTTACTGTGGTACTAGCAATTTTCGGATTAGTAATCGCTGCGGTATTCAAGCAATACCCGGCTGCAATATTTCCATGTATCGTACAAATTCCAATTGCAGTTGTAATAGGAGTACTACTGCACCGAAAAGGAATTGACCTTTTGCTTCCTTCCATAATTGCACTGGTGATCATGTATATTACAGTAATTTATGGAGATTTTGGTTTACTAAAATCATTTAACGCTTCGCTAGCTGGCTGGCCAATATGGACTTGGGTTATAGTCTTATTGGGCTATTCCTATGTTGCATCGGTTTTGCCAGTCTGGACGCTTCTACAACCCCGCGATTACATTAATTCACTGCAACTGATTTCCGCTCTAGCTTTAATCATGTTTGGGCTTTTTGCTGCAGCATTCTCTGGATACACGCCCGAAGGTGCAACGGGCCCACAGACATTGGAATTTGTTGCACCTGCCTTTCAAATGAATCCGGAGGGAGCTCCAATGATTTTCCCATTTTTATTTATCACTATCGCCTGTGGTGCAATCAGCGGTTTTCACTGCCTTGTTTCCAGTGGGACAAGTAGTAAACAATTAAAAAGCGAACCCGATGCTCGCTTCGTTGGATATGGAGGAATGTTAACTGAAGGATTCCTAGCTACAATAGTGATCATTGCCTGTGGTGCAGGACTGGGATTAGGACTCATGAAGGAGGGGGTATTACTAACTGGAGAAGAGGCCTGGCAGGCTCAATACTCTTCATGGACAGCAGCAGGTTCACTCTCTTCAAAGGTAGGTGCATTTGTAAATGGTGCAGCAAACCTACTTCAGTCGATTGGATTACCCCCAAATATTTCAATAGCACTAATGGGAGTTCTAGTTGCCTCCTTTGCAGGAACAACTCTCGACACCGCATGCAGACTGCAACGCTACGTTGTTCAGGAGCTTGCCAGTACAATTGGAGGAAAGGTTGGAGAAAAGAATACAAATAAACCTATGGCTCCATTCGCATTGCTACAAAATAAACATGGTGCCACAATTTTTGCTATTGTTATTGCAACTGGTATGGCCGCAATTCCACCAGGCGGTGCAGAGTGGAGCTGGGTCAACGCCGGAAAAGGCGGACTCATTCTTTGGCCATTGTTTGGTGCTACGAATCAATTACTCGCTGGACTTTCTTTTTTGGTAATCACTTTTTATTTATGGCGACGTGGCCGCGCAGTTTGGTTTTTAGTTATCCCGATGATATTTATGTTAATCATGCCGATATGGGCAATGACATATCAACTATTCTTTGCTCCAGGATGGTTGATCGCTGAAAAACCAAATATGCTATTAGGCGGCATAGGCCTTGCGACAATCGCGCTTGAAATTTGGATGATTGTCGAAGCAATCAAACTCTTCCCAAAGGCTAAAGGCCTCCTTGAAGAGAATGCCTTGGATCAAAAATCGACTAAAGCAGCACACTGAAAACTTTTAACTCAATCGGCATTTTTGGAGGGTCTTTTGATCCTGTGCATAACGGGCACACATTGGTCGCTATGGCCGCACTAGAAGAACTAAAACTCGATCGCTTGTTCATTGTACCCGCAGCACAATCCCCATTTAAGCCAGAACAAAAACCTGCCAGTTCAAATATAAGGCTTCGGCTTTTGAGACTTGCTTTTGCCGGTCATAATAAATGTGAAATTGATACTCAGGAATTAGAACGAAATGGTGTTTCATACTCCATTGACACTCTAAACAATTATTCAAGTCGCTTTCCCAAAGCCAAATTACACTACATCATCGGAGCGGATCACATACCCACCCTGCTGCAATGGCGAGAATCAAACCGATTAGCCAAACTTGCTGAGTTTATTGTGGTGCCTAGGCCAGGACAAAAGGTGGCAGATTTTCCAGAACCTTTTCGAGGTCAAAAACTTTGTGGATGGCCGTTTGAGGTTTCATCTTCTATCATTCGACATCGACTCGGACTCAAACAGAAAATTGATGGCCTTGTACCATCCAATGTTGCAGAGATTCTCGCAAAAAATAATCCTTATTTAACGTCGATGGAATAGAAGTTCGATAGCTTAAGAGAACCAAAAAAACTTAAAAAAATCTATTCATATAAAGATATCATTTGATTGAATCTCCCAAACTAAAATAGTTCGCAGNTCCTAGTTTTTATTCTTCTTAACGAATTTACGAATTTTGACTTCCTTAAATTCAACCTTACCACTGAGGTGGTGCATCTGCAGCAATATGCTACCTTTTTTATAGCGGTTCTTAGNATCAAAACAGTCGGCTGCAGGTTTTCCATTAACCCATGTTTGCAAATGGTTACCAACTGCGCGTATTCGCATCGTGACCCATTCGCCATCTTTCGTTGAAGGCTTGGGTGCACGCGCACCTTCAATATTTAAGGCGTAGATACTACCAGTAGGGTTGTTATTATCACCATGGTCCAGTTGCGCCTCATATCCGGGTGGGAATTCCTGATTCTTGTCAACATGGGGCGCACAGCGGAAATAGATCCCGCTATTTCCACGTCCGCCTGCAGTATCGCTGATGCGGGTTTTCGCAAAGAGTTCGAAGTCGTCAAATTCTTCGAAAGTAGAAAGGTATCCCTGCCCTCCGTGACCAGTAAGCACACCGTCAATGATTTTCCATTCCGGCTTGTGCTCGAACTTGTTCTCTCGCCAGCCATTCAAGTCTCGACCATTGAAAAGATGTATCCATTCGCCACCATTCTGCGTCAACGGTTCTAACGACTGCGTCGAGAAACAACCTAGCAACAATACTGCCGCTATTTTCGTGATTAGTATTTGTTTCATTTCAGACAGATAATTATTAACTGAAATTTTCTTATAAATATATGAATAAAAAAGGATGACTCCACTATTTAGAGTTTTATTAGCGCTGGTTGAAACAAGAGCATTGTGATGCAATCGCAATTAATTCCGAATAATATTTAAATAATTAGCCTTAATACTAAGAGAAACAAAACACTGAATACTAAAACTGGTGATTTCATATCTTGGATAAAAAAGATTCGTTATTAAAACAATTTTTTACCCGAAGAAATTGAAGAGAAAATTATAAAAAGGAGAAAAATTGAAAATATAGCTCCCATTGCAATTCCAAAAACTGCTCTTCCCATGCCATGCTTTTCATCATTATTTTTAATATCTCTCACACCTAAAAAACCAAATAGTAAAGCAAATGGAGCAGGAATTAATAAAATTGATATCAGTCCTAGATATCCAGCGGCAATCGCGTATCCAGACCGATTAACGGGCAAAAGTATTCTCATTGCCACACCTGATTCAGAAGATTTATTATTTATAATTGGAGGTTGATTTTCCATGTGTTGATTTAATTATAATTAACTTAAATAATAATACTACTCAGGCCGATATTTTAAA
>PAOJ01000007.1 GCA_002708005.1 Verrucomicrobiales bacterium
TAAAGACAAACTTCAAAGTTTGGCCAATCAGTACGAATTGGGAATCAAACTAGAAGAAGTAATATTGCAAGATGTTAACCCTCCCGAATCTGTTAAGGCATCTTGGAATGATGTTAATCAGGCGCAACAAGAACGCTCACAAAAAATCAATACTGCACAGGCTGAATTCAATAAAGTAATCCCTAAGGCAAAGGGCGATGCCGCACGAGTTATCGAAGAGGCCAGAGGCTACGCTGTTGAACGAGTCAACAACGCACAAGGTGATGCAGATTTATTCAAACAGGTGTTTACTGCTTACAAACTAGCACCAGAAGTGACTCGTAAAAGAATTTATCTTGAAACCATAGGTAAGGTTTTTAATACCGCAACAAATACCGGACCAAATAAAATTATCATAGACGAAGAGGCCAAAGGGCTACTTCCACTACTAAACCTTAATACTGGAGGCAAATAATGTTGAAGCAATTATCATCTATCATCCTCGGAATTGTTATTTTCATTCTGATAATAATAACTTTTTCATCGGTTTATATTGTCGATGAAACTAAACAAGTGTTTATCACACAATTTGGAAAGATTGTTAGAGGCCCTATNAATGGACCTGAAAAAACTGGTGAAAANAATGAAGCAGGGCTTTATTTTNGAATACCATTCATAGAAAAAGTTCATAAGTTTGAGAAACGCTACCTAGAGTGGGATGGTGACCCTAATCAGGTTACCACCAGGGACAAGTTGTTCATATTTATCGATACCTATGCGCGATGGCGCATTGTTGACGCCAAATTATTTTTCGAGAAAGTTCAAGATGAAACAGGTGCTCAAGGACGACTTGACGATATTCTCGACGGAGAAGCGCGAATTGTGGTAGCTGCAAATAATCTAGTGGAAGTCATTCGTTCCCGACAACGTGAAGTTGTTGTTCAAGAAACTGAACTGCTTGATGACGAGTCCCAATTGAAACCATTTGAAGATGGACGATCTGCTCTAGCTCAAAAGGTNCTNGATAATGCNGGCCCCAATNTGAAGAGTGANTTTGGTATCGAACTGCTCGATTTCCGCTTTAAAAGAATNAATTACTCNCAAGAAGTACGCTCAAAGATTTTCGANCGAATGATATCTGAAAGAAGTCGTATCGCAAATAAGTTNCGATCAGAAGGCGACGGTGAAGCCGCAAAAATTATGGGTGAGCAGAAACGNGAGCTAAAGACNATCACTTCAAAAGCCTATTTACAGCAACAACAAATCAAGGGTGAGGCTGATGCTAAAGCCGTCGCCATCTATGCCGAAGCATTCAATCAAAGTACGGACGCAAGGGATTTCTATGAATTCCTAAAAACGATGGAGACCTATGAAAACACCTTGTCGGATAAAGATACGCTTATTCTTTCGACTGGATCTGATTTTTTCAGATTTATGAAAAATTCTGCTCCTGAAAACAATTAATCCGACTACTTGAACAAGTTTATCGAGTAAAGGAACGAGTAGCATGCAATTTGGTTTGCATTTTTTTTACAAGTGACTCGTTACCTTTGCGTCTTGCTAAATTAATGTACTCATCTGGATCAGTTTTATAGTCGTAAAGCTCCACACCATATTTCCCACTTTCACCCCACTCTGTATAGCGATATCTAGCAGTACGAATCGTTCGACCCAACGGTTTNTGACCAAATAATTTTTTGGGCGATTTTCCGCGTGCACGAGTAACCGTGAATGCAGCCTCCCTCACACTTTTTGTTGAATCTNCCAAAATAGGGACAAGACTTTTACCTTTTAAGTGTTTTGGTTTATCTAAACCACAGAGTTCGGAAAGAGTTGGATAAAGNTCAATTAATTCTACTAATGAAGCTGTTTTTTTCCCAANCANCTTTGCCCCTGGCACCGANATAATCATTGGTACTCGCGCACTCCCTTCGAAGAGATCACTCTTTTGCCAAAGACCATGATGCCCGAGATGGTAGCCATGATCCGAAAAGAAAACTACAATAGTATTTTGTGTTAATTTTAATTCATCTAGAGCATCCATTAGTTTACCAACACAAGCATCCATTAGTGTGATAGATGCATAGTATGCTTGAATGATTTCCTTACGCTTTGAAATAGAAAGTTCACGTTGATGAGGCCTATCATGGAGTGCCAACGAAGGAATATCATTTCGGTCACCAGCCTTTTCCATTACAGGTTCAATCTTTTCGAGTGGATATAATTTAGCATAGTGCGAGGGAGCAACATAAGGTGTGTGTGGCCGAAAAAAACCCATTGCTAAAAAGAATGGTTTACCAGTTTTATCTGGGTGATGCTCCTTCATAATATTAATAGCATCAATCGCACCTTTTCCATCAGTGTGGTCTTCGTCCTTACTTTCCACTATACGCCAAGAAATAGTACCACCGTATTTACCTTTCATTAGTGTAGAGACCGGCTCTAGTTCAGTACGATCAATACCAATTGGATTTGCTACACGATTCCACGANAACTCGTCGTCTTCACCTGAAGTTCCAATCTGTAANGGAACACCATAGTGATATATTTTCCCCACTCGAGCCGCGAAATAGCCATTTTTAATAAAATGCTGAGAAAGAGTAGGCAAATCAGGATGGCGCTTTCGAAACACACCGGCATTAGAAAGAACCCCTGTCTGCTCGGGATACAAGCCTGTCATTAGCGATGAACGACTAGGATTNCAGACTGGGTATTGACAATAAGCTCGTTCAAATTGAATCCCGCGCTTGGCTAATCGATCAATGTTTGGTGATTGTACTAGCGGATGACCATAGCATCCTAAATCGTTATTTAGGTCATCTACGGCTATAAAAAGAACATTGGGACGCTTTGCAGCTCTAGCTTGGTCATTCGTAAATAGTGAAACTAAGAATATAAAAAAACAAATTCGACAAAACTTCCTAAATAAAATCATCCGCAAAATCTAACAAAACNGCACAAATGAAGAAAGTTTAGCTTAAAACATATTAAAAAATTCAGAAAAATGAGTTGCCATAACACATCTACAGCCTAATTTTCTCCCTTTCGCGGCTTAGAACCCTAAGCCGCCAAACAACAAGGACATGAATTCCGCCCATTTTCTGCGTAACGTCAGATGGACGAACTCCGCATTTTTAATTGGCACATTATTAACCGCCTTTATTGGTCTTCCAATTTTTGTTTATCAATATGGTGGACAGATTAACTGGTGGTTACATGGTAGTATGTTTGTCGGGATGTTTATTGCTTCAGGATTAAGCATCACACTCGGATATCATAGGCTTTTCTCACACTTGTCTTTCAAGGCAAGTTGGCCTGTGCGACTACTCACACTGATTTTTGGAGCCACTGCCATGGAGAATTCAGCTTTGGAATGGTGTTCTGATCATCGACGTCACCATAAACACACAGATGATGAGGACGACGATCCATATAGTATTCAAAGAGGGTTCTTTTTCGCTCACATGGGATGGATAATGACGCGACCAATTGGAGGTGAATCACCCCTAACAAATGTCAATGATCTAAAAAAAGATCCGTTAGTCCGCTTCCAACACAAGTGGTGGGTAGCTATAGGGCTTATCGTAGGCTTTGGTCTTCCAAGCTTAATTGGCTATCTTGTTGAGGGTGGTTTAGGTGCTGCGGCTGGATTAATGATCGGAGGGGTTACTCGTCTTGTAGCGGTACATCACATGACTTTTTTTATTAATAGCCTTTGTCACACTGTCGGNCGCCAACCCTATTCAGACCAATGCTCNGCCAAAGATAG
Source organism: Verrucomicrobiales bacterium (assembly GCA_002708005.1). Taxonomy (GTDB): domain Bacteria; phylum Verrucomicrobiota; class Verrucomicrobiia; order Limisphaerales; family UBA1096; genus UBA1096. The sequence continues at coordinate 3,749 of PAOJ01000007.1, forward strand.
TTGGCTGATGGCCCTCTTCACTTTTGGAGAAGGATATCATAATTTCCATCACGAATTTCAACATGACTACCGAAATGGTGTGAAACCTTGGCAATTTGATCCTACCAAGTGGACTATTCGTATTTTAGAAAAACTCGGTCTCGCATCTAAATTACGTCGAGTATCTGATGAAACTATCGCAATGGCAGAAATTTACCAAAAGCAACGATGCATCGCAATTAAGCTTGAAAAATATGAACAAAACATCTGCGAGAAAACTCAAAAACTTTTTACTGACGCACAAGAGCAACTAAAAAAAGCTCACGAATCTTGGGAAGAAGCCACTAAAGAATATATGAAAGCGGTTCGGCAAAAACTCGAATCCAAACGGGAACAACTTGCTGAATTACAACAAAAAGTAGAAACAACCGTAGAAGAACTTCGCGAAGCAATGAACACATGGCATACCGCGCATAAGGGCCTAATGCTCAAGCTTGGCTAATAAACCAAGTATTAGATTAATTTTAATTCACCCCGTTTTCCAAATTGAAAACGGGGTTGTTTTTTCTCTTACTATCCAGATTTAATAACATATTTGACCCAACCTAACCTTGCGTCAGCATTTGTACATAACACGATAATAATAAAAAAAATCTTTCATTCAATTTGCAGCTCTAGCTACATTCTTGTTTGTAGATGCTTTGATTATGGAAAAAATTTAATGGATAGAGGTTTATTTTCTCCCGTGATTAAAGCCATAGCTGCAAATTCAATACTCAAAATTTATAAATCTAAGATCTTGCTTTAAACCTTATGATTCATCTCGATCACCTCATTACAACAAAGCCTCTCCCTGAGGTATTTGAGTTAATGAAGCCTTGGTTAAAAGAACGTTTTGGATCGGTCAATGCACTTAACCAACTGGGTATAGAAGCGCGTGACGCTATAGACGAGGCTCGCTTCAGCTTAGCTAAGCTCATTAACGCTTCTAATTCTGAAGAGATTATCTTCACCTCTAGCGGCACAGAAGCTATCAACCTTGCTGTTAAAGGTTCTGCATTAGCTAATAAACGGTTCGGTAATCATATTATCACAACTAACATCGAGCACCCTGCCGTCACGGGCTCAGTTTCTTGGCTTGAAAAACAAGGTTTTGAAAGCACCAATATCAATGTAGATAATCAAGGCAGATTCGACCCCAACGAACTGGCACAATCAATACGAGATAACACTGTTCTAGTTGCTTTACACCAAGCAAACCATGACCTAGGCATTATTCAGCCTATCGCCGAGGTCTCAACACTCACCTCACAACGGGGCATTCCATTGTTCATTGATGCCACTTTAAGTGGAGGCTGGTTACCAATAGATGTTCAGCAGCTTGGAGTAGATTTACTTGCGCTAGCACCTCATCGTTTCTACGGACCAAAAGGTGTTGGTGTTCTATATAAAAAAAGACGCACACCCGTCGAGTCATTGATCCATGGAGGGATGCAAGAAAACGAATTGCGGGCCGGAACAGAAAATGTTGCAGCAATCGTTGGTGCGGGCATAGCCTCAATCCGAGCAATCAGCGAGCTTGATCAACGAATTAATCATACAAAAAAATTACAACAACAACTGCTAAATGGAATTCGAAAAATAGTGGAAGGTATACACCTTAATGGTCCAGAGCCTGGCTCAGAACGCCTTCCACACCACTTAAGTATTAGCACTGAAGGCGTTGAAGGTGAAGGTCAAGCACTTGCAATGGATCTTCGTGGAGTAGCTATTCACGCCGGAGCAGCCTGCACAACAAAGACAATGCAGATACCACCGTCTCTTAAGGCTATAGGAAGAAATGCAGATCTAGCTCGAGGAACAACACTCTGGGGAATAGGAACTACTTTAACCGAATCTGAAATTTTGGAAGCAATTGAGATTTTTTCTAGTGTTACCGCTNAATTAAGATCGATTTCGCCTGTCAAAGATTATTGAGATAATAGGCAATGACGCTTGAATCAGACAGTTTAGTTCGTTAATAAGTTTCCGCTGTTTTTTGCTATGGCTGACATTGAGAATAAATACGAGGATAACGCTAAGGGAAAGTTTTATGTAGACGAAGAGTGCATAGATTGCGATTTATGCCGCGAGACTGCCCCNAATTGCTTCACCCGAAACGATGATGGCGGCTATTCATTTGTCACNAAACAGCCNGAAAATGACGAAGANGAAGAACTATGCCGAGAAGCTATGGAAGGATGCCCAGTTGAAGCNATTGGCGATGATGGAGNATAAAAAGTTATTCATCTTNTACTAATCTTCTCCTGATAAGTTCTAAAGCCTGATTAACTGTGGCCTGCTTGAATGTCTCTCGATCATAAGGGTGAAATTTTCTNATAGCTAAAGGGCGATAACCATTCGAAGCTAAACCTAACCAAACAGTACCTACAGGTTTATCCTTTGTTCCCCCGCCGGGCCCTGCAATGCCCGTAATAGAGATTGCATGATCTGCGTTGCTCTTCAATCTTGCTGCTTCAGCCATTTCTATTGAGACCTCCTTACTGACAGCACCTTTTTTCGCAAGAGTTTCACTTTGCACACCAAGCATCTTCTCCTTTAGCTCATTACTGTAGGTAAGAAAGCCTCCGAGAAAGACTCTCGAAGAACCCGGAATACTAGTTATATGATGCCCAAGAAAACCTCCTGTACAAGACTCAGCAACGGCTATTGTCTGAGCGTTAGCAATAAGTTTATCGACAACTGATTTTTCAATAGAATCATCATTCACTCCATAAATATATTTTCCAATTTCTCTTCGTATCAACGATTCCGCTTTAGCAATTAGTTCAAGTATTTCCGATCCGTGACCACACAAACGAATATCCACCTGTCCGGTTCTCGCACAAAATCCAAGATCAAGTCCTTTTTCCATTAATGGTTGCAAACGATCAAGCAGACGATCTTCAACCATAGATTCACCAATTCCCATAGTCCGTAAAGTACAGCAGTGAAACTCATCTTTAAGGGGAAATTTCTCTCGGATAAATGGAAGTAAATATGTATCAACCATTGGCCTTAGCTCACGTGGAGGACCTGGCAACATTACCAACCAAGGCTGCAAGTTTTCATTATCCGATCTGCTTACAGAAACAGTTAGAGCCAATCCAGGAGCNGTCCCGTAATCATTTTGAAAGACTAATGCCCCCTCAGGCACCTGTGCCTGAANAAGTACTGATTTTGGCATCGGCCGATTGCGTTGGGCNAAAAATTTGGAGATTTGTTCTGCAACAGCCTCATTCTTCTTAAGAGGCTTACTAAATTGAGCTGCGATTCTCTCTCGAGTAATATCATCTGAAGTAGGCCCCAAACCACCAGTTGTGATTACAAGATCAGCTCGACCAAGTGCCACCTTTACTGCCTCACAAATAGACTCAGCAGTATCCGGTACTGTAACTTGCCTAGATAAGATATAACCAGCGTCTGCCAATTTTTTCCCCAACCATTGCTGGTGAGTGTTAAGTACTCGACCAAGTAACAATTCCGAACCGGTATTGATAAGTTCTATCTGCATCTCGCTGGCAACAAATATCTGTGCAAGTACTTAAGAGAGCAAGCTTGGCTAAGCAGAAAGTTGACCCTATTGATCTAACTGGTCACGATCAATTTATGCAGCATTCCAAAGGATTTCTTGCAGTAGTAGAAGCAGCTCGCCCAAATATTAATGAGATTGACATTAAACAAGCTCGCGAACGATTAGCTAAGAATTCTAACGCAATACTTATAGATGTGCGTGAAGATAATGAATGGGAAAACGGGCATACAATTGAAGCAGTACACTTAAGTAAAGGTATACTCGAACGTGATATAGAATCTGTCGTGCCTGAAAAAAACACAGAAATAATAATGTACTGTGGAGGAGGCTACCGTTCTGTCCTTACTGCAGAGATTTCCCAAAAAATGGGCTACACAAACGTCCATTCACTAATTGGAGGATTCAAGGCACTTTTAGATGCAGACTGGAAAATGGAACCAAAAGATTAGGCCCAACATCCCTTAAATTACTTCATGCGGTTGAAGGTGGACTGAAGGACTTCCCAATCTTGCTTCCCTTCAAACTTGGCTTTGGCAGCGTCCGAAACNNCTGCNTCTAAAGCATTTTTNGTAGGCCTTTGTACTTGATAAAAAATACCAAATTTACCNGGAAAATCTTCACCAGCAAGCGCATATGCTGCCGCCTCATCCGTAACATCGTGATCTTCAGGAACAAGATCAAAAGTGCCACCTTTTCGAGGATTAGAATCATCAAACGCTCCTTTAAAAAATTCTGTACACTCGCTCAAACACTCTATAAACCCAAAACCGTCATGATCCATAGCAACATCCATTATTTCAAGGAGATGCTTTGGATTAGTGTGTGTCGTTCGAGCCACAAAGGAAGCCCCAGCTGCTATAGCTAGCTTCATAGGATTAATTGGCTGGTCAAGTGCCCCCCAGTTATCTGTCTTACTCTTAAATCCAACAGGTGAAGTTGGCGAGGTCTGCTTTTTGGTTAGCCCATAGACAAAATTATCCATCACAACATAAGTCATTTTGACATTCTTACGGGCCGTGTGTGCAAAATGATTACCCCCGATAGAAAAAGCGTCACCATCTCCACCAAAGGCAAAAACATGCAAGTCAGGCCGCGATAAAGAGACTCCGCTAGCAAAAGACAAAGCACGACCATGAATATAGTGAGCTCCGTGCGCTTGAACAAAATATGGAAAACGACTTGAACATCCAATACCTGCAATTGTTGTTACCTTTTCGTGATAAATATTACGTTTTAAAATCAGTTTATAATAAATCGCAAGTATAGAGAAATCTCCACAGCCGGGACACCAAGTTGGATGATCAGCCGTGATCTCTTTTTTAGTTAATGGCTGACGTTCTTCAGCATCCGGTTGAGGTTCTTCAATTATTGCGGTATCACTCATTATATCTCGAAATTTAATCGTTTGTTAAAGCAGGTTCAGTACTTCGCCGTTCGTTAACACGGTCAAGAATCTCCCAAACTTTCCAACGAAGTGCATCTGTCTTATTAATTCCTTGAATGCGCGGATCAGCAAAACGAGCCCGCAATATACCGGCAAGTTGCCCATAGCCATGTACTCCTCCGTCATTCATTTCTACAACATATATTTTCTTAAAACGGGCAAAGATATCCTCAAGACCATTTGGTAGCGGGTTAATGTGACGAAGTTTTAGAGCAGATATAGCCTGACCATTGCTACCTGATTTTTCCACAGCCTCATAAAGTGGCCCAGTAGTTGATCCCCAACCAATAACTAGCACTTCACCTGATTCAGCACCATAAACTTCCGGCGCTGGCAATGTTTTCGCAAGAGCCTTTAGTTTATCGCGCCTTTTCCGGGTCATTGCTTCATGCAATTCAGGAGATGAGCTAGGATGCCCCATCTCATCGTGCTCCAGCCCCGTCACAACCGGATAACGGCCATCTTCAACACGAGTACCAGGTACTCGATGATGACTTGCTCCAGTTGCTGTTTTCAAATCGTAGGGCTTGTGAGTCTGAACCGGCGTCAAATCTGGTGTAAGATCTTGGCACAATGTTTTTAAATCCGGTTCATTAAATGCTTCGATGCGAGTAGCTATAGCCTGATCGCTCAATAAAAAGACAGGCACACTAAAATTACGCGCGATATTTACCGCTTCGATGGCAGTGTAAAAACAATCCTCAACATTGGCCGCAGCTAAAACAACCCTAGGAGAATCACCATGTCCACCAAAACAAGCAATATTCAAGTCTGACTGCTCCACATTGGTGGGCAATCCCGTGGAAGGACCACCCCGCTGAATATCAACAACCACCAGCGGAATCTCTGCCATCACCGCCCAACCAATAGCTTCAGTTTTAAGAGAAATACCAGGACCACTTGAACCAGTAACACCAACTCGACCGCCATAACTGGATCCAATCGCCATCGACACTGAGGCAATCTCATCTTCACACTGAATAAAAGACCCACCGTACTTTGGCAATTCACGACGAAGTAACTCCATGATATCAGACCACGGTGTTATTGGATAACCAGCTCCAAATCGAACACCCGCCGCGATCAACCCATAACCGATTGCCTCGTTTCCGGACATCACAACTTGATTCGATCGATCAACCTCACTTTGTTTAAAATTAAAAAGGTTTGTTATATCATCGGATTGATATCGATAACCTGACTGGAAAGCGTCCATTGCAGTCTTAACTACACTCTCACCTTTAGCTCCAAATCGTTCGTTAATTAACCGCTCAAGTTTCTTTAGATCTAAATTGAACATACGACCAATTAGACCAAGGGCATAAATATTCTTACCCTTATCTCGAGCAGTTCCTCCAATCGCTTCGACTGTTAGACTGGAGATACCGATTCCAATATGACGGTATTTTTTTAGCCATTCCTCTTTTGGCTCAATATGATCACTATCGTAAACAATAAGACCACCTTCACGTAAATTACTTACATGGTTCTCATAAGAATGCTGATAAAATGCGAGTAATACATCGGCATCATCCCCAGGACTCAATACATCTCCTGTTCCCAGTCTTACCTGAAAAATAGACGGTCCCCCAGATATGGTTGAAGGAATCGTCATCATAGTCATGACCTCCTGCTCACTGCGACCAGCCAAGCGAGCCAAAAACCCACCGATAGACTGGATCCCATCCTGTGAGTTACCAGCAATACGAATAACTGCCTCAGAAATATCAGAAGACTGGGAAGCTTTCCCATTATCATCCTCAGTAATTTCCCCCTGGCTCATTTAAAAAAGTTGAAAAACACGACCAAAACGCTCCCAATGAAAGGGAGCGAAGTCGAAGAAAATAACACCGAGTTTTCGGGTGTCAAAGGATTATCTTTTAATAGATGAATAAATTTAACCTAATTAATAAAACCATAATATGGCAAATACTTATCCCTCTAATTCGCCCCTTATCATTTGCATAAGATCTCCATACTCTTCTGTCGATTTAAATTGAGAAAACTCATTCTTCACATTGTCTGGAGATCGAAATAAAAATCCTCTATCAGCCTCACTTAACATAGTTGTATCATTATAGGAGTCTCCAGCTGCAATAACGTAGTAGTTCAAACCTCTAAACGCTGCTACTGCCTTGCGTTTTTGGTCTGACTGTCGAAGACGATAATCAACAACACTTCCCTCCCCATCAATCTTCAAGTCATGACAAAAAATCGTCGGCCAATCAAGCTGCTCCATAAATGGTTTAGCAAACTCTTGGAAAGTATCTGACAAAATCACCACCTGNGTCATTGATCTTAATTCATCAAGAAAAGCTTTAGCACCCTCCAATGGAGTCAACATGCTGATTACTTCCTGAATGTCGGCAAGTTTTAGTGAATTTTTGTTCAAAATAGATAAACGCCCTGCCATTAACTCATCATAATCGGGAATATCCCTTGTCGTCAGGCTGAGTTCAGTGATGCCAGTTTTCTCTGCAAATGCGATCCAAATCTCTGGAATCAACACTCCCTCAAGATCNAATGTGACTATGGTTTGTTGCTTCATTATTTAAAATAATCCTTTCAAAACAGTTAACCTGCGAACTGTTGTCCTTGGGGTCAGCCAATCAATCAAGCCCAATCGCTCTTAGAAAAGCGATGCAATAACAACATGGTTATCTTAAACTTCAATCTTGAATCTTCGAATTGCAAAGGTTAGCTCATCTCGTGTGGTTCTGCTAATTGACATTGGAAATACTCATATACACGCTGCTGCAGTCAAAAATAAACGCGTTCTAGCAGATATAATTATCCCAAGTAATAGCCTTTTAACCGGTGAAGCAAAGTCTGCATTGGCAAAACTGATTAAGACGACTAAATGCAATGCGCCATTTGGAACTGTGTTTTGTAGTGTTGCCCCTAAGTTAAATCAACCACTCAAAAAAATACTGCGTGATAATTGGAAGTGCTCAACACTTCAATTGACAGCAAAGACAACAGTTGGAATCGGAATTGATTACCCTAAGCCAAATACTATTGGTGCAGACCGTTTAGCTAATTCCATCGCAGCACAGGCAAAATTCGGAAGCCCAGTGATAGTTGTTGATTTCGGCACAGCAGTTACATTTGACATTGTAGATTCAAATAAAAACTATGTCGGCGGAATTATCACGCCAGGACTTGCAGCGATGACAGAATATTTGCATGAAAAAACGGCTCTCCTCCCAAGAATAAAAATCACAGAGCCTAGATCGATTATTGGAAAAAACACACAAGATGCCATGTTAATCGGTGCAGTGATTGGATATCGAGGGCTTATATCAGGACTGCTAACACAATTAAAAAAAGAACTAAATCTTAGTAAAATGCCTGTAGTCGCAACTGGCGGATACGCAAATCTTATAGCTAAGAAAATAAAATCTATTAAACATGTAGATCCATTGCTTACAATTAAGGGCCTGCAACTAGTTGGCCAGAAGCATCGACCAAGATGGTGGAATAATTAAACACGATTGACTAAAGGCGAGCACGACAAGACTCTAAGTTACCTATGGCAACCAAGATTAAAATAAAATTAAGTGAAGGAGATACTGCTCCAGATTTCACCGCTCCAACAAATGGGGGCGACGAGGTTTCGCTTAGTCAATTCCGCGGACAAACGGTAGTGCTATATTTTTATCCAAAAGACAATACACCTGGATGCAATAAAGAAGCTTGCGGTTTTCGCGANGCACATACCGAGATCGTTGCAAAAAATGCTTTAGTATTAGGNGTTAGCGCTGACTCAGTAACAAAACACGAGAAGTTCATCGAGAAATTTGAACTACCATTCAAACTTATAGCTGATGAAAATAAGGATATATGTAATGCC
>PAOJ01000008.1 GCA_002708005.1 Verrucomicrobiales bacterium
TTAAGATTCCGACCTTTTGCTGACCTTCCCATTTCTTTTTGAGTAATTGAGCAATTACCACTAAACCGGTCAATGCACCTANGCAACTTACNCTTCCCCTTTGACCGTCAGCTGCAAACATTTGAAAAGGACGCTTNTTGAAAGAACGAATCAAACTTTGGTGCAACGGTTTCATATATNTTTTNCGATGCACCCAAGCATCNGCACCTAGTTCTTGAACTNCCTCTCTTACCCTATTTGGAGGAGCATCATGAGGCAATNGCTCACCATANCTCACTGTGACTCGATAAGGAATNCGCTGAGGCATTTTGAAAAAGAANNTACTCCTTGAATAACTAAAAATACTGCCCCANACCCCATCGAGGTGCACAGGNATAATCGGAGCATCAACTTCCTTCATGATTTTTTCGTAACCACGCCTAAATGGAAGCATTTGACCGATACGCGTTATCTGTCCCTCCGCAAAAATACAAACCACTTCACCATCTTTAACCGACTGACTTGCCGCCTTAAGCGATTTGATCAAATCACGTGGGCGTGACTCAGAATCAATGGGNATACATTTCATAATTCGAGCAAAAATTCCTAAGATCCTATTTTTCATGTATCCAGCGTACATAATAAACCGGATTGGTCGATCTGTTGACGCCTGCAGCAAAAGCACATCAATAAAAGAAAGATGATTACAAACGAATAANGCTCCACCACGCTCNGGAATATTGTCGCGCCCTAAGATCTTAATTCTGTAAATGGTTCTAGTAACAATTATTCCTAATAATCGAATNAAGGAATCTGGAAGAACCCATAAAATACACATTCCTATAGCTAGCGTTATGAAGCCACATAACATGAAAATCTCCAGTAATTCCCATTTTAAGAAAACCTTACAAACATAGTAGATTACCGATGCAAACGCTACTGCAATAAACGAAATCGTAGAGTTTAATGCAATAACGGCCCCCTTTACCTCAGGATCAGGACGTTGTTGAATCATTGTAGCTAATGGAACCAGATAGAATCCTCCAAAAAAACCTACAACACCCAGACAAATCACCAATGAAATACAAGTACTTAACTCAAAGATAGGAATAANAAAAATAGACGTCGCCAATCCAATAACACCAATAGGAACAAAACCATATTCGATTTTATTAGCAGACAAATATCCTGCAAGAAAACACCCTAAACCAATCCCACCAGCCAATGCTCCCATTATGTAGCTAATTTGTTCTTCAGGTAATCCCAACTGTTTACCATAAAACAGGATACAAAATTGCATCAATGCCCCAAGTAGCCAGAAATTAGACTCAGCAATGACCGCTAAAAATAAAGGCCTATCTTTTCTGATCATTGATAATCTATTCAATAACTCCGGTAAGGGATTGAAAATAACTTGGTGGTCTGGCACTGCTGGTTTAACCCGATCAATTCGCAATGAAAAACTGAGACCTAAAACAGAAAAAACTAAAAGTACTATTCCAGAAAAATATTGGTGACTTTCGAACATACCAAAAAGAATTCCAGCGATTACTGTGCCTAGTATAATAGCAATTGTTGTCCCAAACTGAATGATACCATTGCCCCATGACAACCGCTTCTCAGGCAACAATTCCGGAAGCAACCCATATTTTGACGGGCCAAAAAATGCACTTTGAGTCGAAAGCAAAAAAACCACGATAATCAGCATTGTATCTGACTTAAAAAATAAGCCGATAGTTGCTAGAAGCATTATCAGAACTTCCGCATATTTAGTGCCAACAGCAACTCTACGCTTACTGAAACGGGTAGCTAGTTGTCCTGCAAATGCCGAAAACAATATAAAAGGAAGAGCAAAAACAAACCCAATTAAAGGCGCCCACTCATCAGCTGCAGCTTTTCCCAACACCATAAAGATAACAATGAACTTGAAAGCGTTATCATTAAAAGCCCCTTGGAACTGAGTAAGAAAAAGACTCCAAAAGCCCTTAAAAGACTTCTTTGAAGAAATAATAGAGCGATCCATATTCTTGAGTGAAAAAACACTCTAACAAATGAAGTTTATTTATACCAATTGATTATCTTCATCTTAATATTGAACAGTTCTATCCATAGGTTACGATGTTACAAGGAACTTGAAGAGGCTTAAGCCCTAATGAAAGGACCCAATTTTTGTAAAGGAGTTGTGAAAAAGTTATGAAAAGTAAACCGTGTGTAATTTTGATGGATAATGGCTCACATAGGGCAGAGTCAACAATCAGCTTGCGTCGAATATCGCAATCACTTAGTCAGCATATTAACACAGAAGTTCACCCAGTATCATTACTTCATTCCACCAAAGTTAATCCTTCTGAACTCGAAGGCAAAAAAGCAGAAATATTGGAACCATTTATTAAATCAAAATGCGAAAAAGGCGTAGACTCATTCTTCATAATCCCATTTTTCTTTGGACAAAGTGCTGCACTAAAAGATTATTTACCAGAAAGAGGTAAAGACATTAAAAGCAAATGGCAGAAAACTGAAATAAAATTGGCACCAACGCTTGTGAAAATCGAAGATAAAAACGACTATTGTGTTTCAAATATAATAAGCGAATTAGTACTAGAGAAAATCGAAGAAAAAAATTTAAAAAATCCGCATGTTACTCTTGTTGATCACGGCACCCCTGTAAAAGAAGTAAACCAAGTTAGAAACCATATCAGCCAGCAACTAACTGAAATACTTAATGGACGGGTAGCTCAAGTAAAAGCTTCATCAATGGAAAGGAGAGAAGGCAAGGAGTACGAATTTAATGAACCACTTTTAGAAAACTTACTCGGTCAAAATGATTTTATTCAAGATGTTGTTTTAGCAATGCTTTTTATTTCACCAGGCAGACATGCAGGAACTGGCGGTGATATTGATAAAATTTGCCAATCTGCTGAAAGCAAGTGCAGCACTTTACGCACCTTCAAAAGTAAACTTTTTGCCATGCATCCAAAAGTTATAGACTTGCTCGCATCTCGATATAAAGAAGGTTTAGAATCATTTTCAATAGTTTAATATCTTTTTAGCCCAACACTTCAAAGCTTAAAAACGGTCATGCAATTATNCCTTCTAAATTAGATTTTAGCTAAGATCAGTCAAACCGCTTGTCCGCTTGCCCAAGCTGCTTTACTTTCCCCCCTGCGTGGCTATTAAAAAACAACAATCTTCTACCCCAATAGATCTACCTTTCGAGGATGGCCTGAAGAAACTTGAAGCAATAGTGGCGGAAATGGAAAAAGATGAATTACCGCTAGAAGATCTACTTAAGCACTACGAAGAAGGAATTCGATTAGCAAAGGGATGCCAAGACAAACTCCAATCTGCAGAATTAAAGATAAAAAAACTTCAGCCCAACATAAATGGTGAAGATGAACTCTTCGATGAAAAATCGGTTGAATTATAACATGGCACAAACCCAAACACACAATCGCTATCTCGACATGGTGGATCATCCTGCCCACGTTAAAAAATTAACTGTTAAGCAGCTTGAACACTTAGCAAAAGAACTTCGGCAAGAACTAATTGAGGGACTAGCAAAAAATGGAGGCCACCTTGGCCCAAATCTCGGNGTAGTCGAGTTGACAGTAGCAATGCATAAGGTGTTTGAAACACCGAAGGATAAATTCGTGTGGGATGTCAGTCATCAATCTTACGTGCACAAAATACTCACTGGCCGAAAGAAACAATTTAGAACTATAAGGACAACCGACGGTTTAAATGGCTTTTCGCTACGGACCGAAAGTGAACACGACTGTTATGGAGCAGGCCATGCGGGTACTGCATTATCCGCCGCACTTGGAATGGCAGCTGCGCGCGATCAAAAAGGTAGTAAAGAAAATGTAGTATGCGTATTTGGAGACGCCGCACTAACTAACGGATGCTCATTCGAAGCACTTAATAATATTGCCCAAACCACAAAAAAATTCATCGGCATCCTAAATGATAATGAATGGTCAATTGCAAAAAATGTTGGAGCCATTTCCAACTATCTCAATAAGTTAATTACCAATCCAAGCTACAATAAGATCACGAATGATCTACAAAATTTTCTGGAAAAAATCCCAAGCGGAAAATTAGCTGTTCGATTAGGATTAAGAGGCCAAGAAGCCTTAAAAGGCACTGTAACACAGGCTATCCTCGAGCATAATGAAGAAACAATGGATGCCGATGGACGTGGCGGTTTTGGAAGCAGTCTGATCTTTGAGGAGTTTGGCATTCGATATCTCGGCCCAATCGATGGACATGATTTACCACTTATTATAGAAACACTTGAATTCGCCAAGAGCTGTGATCAACCAGTTGTTCTTCACGTAATTACTAAGAAAGGCAAAGGATTCAGTGCCGCCGTTCAACATCCAGAAAAGTTCCATGGAACCGGCCCTTATAATCCAAAATCAGGTGAGAGTATCGCTGAAAAAACAAATAAACCACCAAAGTATCAGGATGTTTTCGGTAATACTATGGTCAAGATTTGCCAAAAGGACAAATCAGTTATTGGCATTACAGCAGCTATGCCAAGTGGCACCGGATTGAAAGCCCTAGAGGATGAGATCCCTAAACAATACTACGATGTCGGTATTGCAGAAGAACATGCAGTACTCTTCGCAGCAGGTATGGCAACCATGGGATACCGACCTGTTTGTGCAATTTACTCAACATTTCTACAGAGATCTTATGACATGATTATTCATGATGTGGCGCTTCAAAACTTGCCTGTCATTTTCTGCATGGATCGCTCGGGNCTTTCTGCAAACGATGGCCCTACACACCATGGCCTGTTCGATATTGCTTACCTAAACTGCGTTCCAAATATAATTGCGATGGCACCGAAAGACGAAGATGAGTTAGCAGATATGATGTTTACTGCAACCCACCAAAATCAGCCGGTATTTATCAGATACCCTAGAGGCAACGGAGTAGGTGTCACTGTTAAAGAACAGCCAACGCTTATCGAAATTAGTAAAGCAGAAGTTATTCAGAATTTTTCCAATAACGGAAAGATCAAAGTTGCATTTTTTGTACTTGGCCCATTACGGGATATTGCAGATCAAGCGATTGAACGTCTCGGGCCAGAACATATTGATGCAGCAATTATCAATCCACGTTTTACTAAGCCAATTGATACTGGAACCACTGACTTTTTAGCTAAAGCTTCAGATATAATCGTAACGATTGAAGACCACGTTTTAAATGGAGGTTATGGTAGCATTGTTAGAGATCACTTAGCTGACCAAAATATAAATACACCTGTCATTCGTATTGGTTGGCCAGATAAATTTATAGAACACGCATCATCGGTTGATTATTTGCGTAAAAAACACGGACTCACAGGAGAAGTAGCTGCAGAAAAAATCAAACAAGTTATTGGGAATAACAATAAAGAATTACTCTCAATTGATAATGTTAATAGCAATTAATTAATTTTGTGACTAAGCATTGTCACAATTGCGGAAAAGAATGGAGCCTCGATGGACAACCAGGGCGAAGCGAAAGCTGTCACAATTGCAATGAGGATCTTCGTATTTGCTTAAATTGCATCTTCTATGACTCAAGTGTAGCACACCAGTGCAAAGAGCGAAGAGCCGAACCAATAATGGAAAAAAATAGATCTAATTTTTGCGAATACTTCGATTTTTTAATGCGTGATTGGAGTGGAAAAGAAAGAGAAACTTCATCTTCCAAAACCGCAAAGGAAGCGTTTCAAAAACTCTTCAACGATTGATCACTTAATAATAGCGAATAAATTCTTTGCTTACTGTCAAGCAGTAATCACTTTTGGCTACAAAAAAAAAATTTTGTAATTCTAAAAAACCTGTTGTCAGAAAAAAAACCGACCTCTATGCTGCTCTTCCTGCTACCAACTAAATAAGCAACCCAATGAAGAAAATCGACGCAATCATCAAGCCATTTAAATTGGAAGATGTTAAGGAGGCCCTGGCCACCATAGGCGTGGAAGGATTAACNGTAACTGAAGTAAAAGGGTTTGGCCGGCAAAAAGGTCACACCGAGATCTACCGAGGAAGCGAATATACCGTTGATTTTCTACCCAAAATTAAACTTGAGGTTGTACTAGAAGAAGACCAAGTCGATGCTGCAGTTGAAGCGATTGTAAATAGCGCTAAAACAGATAAAATAGGTGACGGTAAGGTTTTTATTAGTTCAATCGATAGTGTAATGCGCATAAGAACTGGCGAAACTGGTCCTGACGCTATTTAACAGCGATTTTTAGAACCTTTGGTTCGCGCGTCTTGTTTTACCTTTTTTAATTAGAAGGATTCTTCAAGAGAGTACTGAATTTGATTTCAGTAAAGGGTTTTTAGCTATTTTCAAGGTTAGCGAGAAAACGTTATATAAAGCCTGTGAATAAAGTGTGGATAAAAGTTAATAGCTTCTTCTGGAAATTATCTAGCAGCATTAATACTTTTTCTGAACATTTTTTTGCATTGTGTCATTTAGATCGAATGGTTCTAAATAGCAGACCTTATAAAAAAACACACATAACTAACTGATAAACAAATATTTATGAATTTAAAAAGACTTCGATTTAGTAAACAACTATACCAATTTTTCGATGATTTTTTTTACCAAATTCAGCTGATAATTTTACCAAATACAATAACAGTCCTAAACCCGATAACAGACAGTGAATAAAACCGAAACAAACTCTCTGTTATCTTCCAGAATGAATGACTCAACCGAAGAAATCTGGAAACAAGCAAAAGAAACTTTGCAAAGTATGGTGAATCCAGACTTGTTTAATCTTTGGTTTGACCCAATACGATTAGTTTCTATTGAAAAGTCTATTGCTACATTGGTGGCGCCCAACGAATTTTGCGCGGTTTGGCTAAAAGATAATTACAAAGAAATATTGCAGGATGTCTTATCTCATATCACTAGCTCCAAGCTAACTGTAAAATTTGAAATTAGTTCAGAAAATGATGACNCTCAATTAACAAGTAATTCAGAAAATGTAGAATCTGAAATTAAGAAAAACCCCAAAACCAAGCAGTCAAAATCCTCAGTCACTTCTAATAGGGTTAAAAACAATGATTCAGCGGAAAAACTTTTTAATCCCAAGAATACATTTTCCACATTTGTAGTCGGTGATAATAACAGTTTTGCGCATGCTGCTTCATTAGCTGTAGCTCAATCTCCCGGTCGTTCATATAATCCACTTTTTCTTTATGGTGGAGTAGGCTTAGGTAAAACACATCTTCTACATGCGATTGGACATTATGCACTAAAAGAAAATCCTCGACTTAAGGTATCCTATCTATCTTCTGAAAAGTTTACTAACAAGTATATTGATGCCATCCAAAACAACGAACTAACTAAGTTTCGGCGCACCTATCGTAAAACAGATATTTTATTGATTGATGATATACAGTTCCTAGCTGGAAAGGAGAGAATACAAGAGGAGTTCTTTCACACCTTCAATGCCCTTCACGAAGCGCATAAGCAAATCGTTATGACTTGCGATCGTCCTGCTAACGAAATCAAGAATCTTGAGCATCGCTTGGTATCACGTTTCGAATGGGGCCTAGTTACCGACATGCAGCCGCCTGATTATGAAACCCGCTTGGCAATTCTTCGAAAAAAAGCAGCATCTATTGATATTAATGTACCAGAAGATATCGTTGCATTTTTGGCGAAGCGCATTCGTACTAATATTAGGAGACTTGAAGGTGCGTTAATAAGAGTTTCATCCTATCAATCCTTAACTGGTAAGCCTATGACACCTGCTACAGTAGAAGGTCTGCTCAAGGATGTTCTTCACGAAGAAGGCAGGACGATTATATCAATTGAGCAAATTCAAAAAAGAGTTGCCGAACATTATGATATTAGATTGGCCGACATGACCAGCCGGCGGCGTCCTGAAAATATTGCATTTCCTCGCCAAGTAGCGATGTTCCTGTCACGAGAACTCACTGGCAAGTCACTTAACTCCATTGGCGAAGCTTTTGGTGGTCGTGATCATGGCACAGTGCTTCATGCATGCCGCTTGGTTCGTGATCGAATGGAAGTTGATATAGAAGTTAGACAAGCTGTCAGATATCTTGAAGGACAAATTTCCCGCTGATTTAAATTTTTTATTAGGTGAACAAATTCTTTATTTTCACCAATTTATTCCAAAAAAATCAGCAGGCTTAGAGAGGATTTCAGAAGAAACTCCAAGTGCCTCTTTTAACGCAACATCTCGATCCCATGCATTTTCGATTGAACCAATAAATTGCATTTGTTCTCTCGTTAAATTAAGCGGGAAATACCAAGGTGAAACAGCTGCCGTATTAATCAGCGGAAAATCAGAACCGTAAAGTAACTTTCCTTTAAATCGTTTTTCCTTAAGCGCCTTACTCAAATAACCAGGTTTGTTAATTTGCGTCATACTAGAGATATCAGAATAAAGGTTAGGGTAAAAATCAAGCATTCCAATAAGACGATCAATATCTTCCTGCCCTTCATTTTCCCCAGTAGAAGCGGCATGCGCAACAATCACTTGAACACCCAAATCTAGTGGTAATTTAAGCCGAATAGGATCTGCAAGCTCATCACGAGCATGAGTAAAAGACCGCTCTTGACCCGCATGAGTCAATAAAGGCAAATCCAACTCCACCAACTTCCTGTAAAACGGCTCAAATGATTTATTTGCTGGATCTATAAATTGAATTGATGGCAACCACTTAACAAGTAAGGCACCGTTGTCTTTAGCCCATTGCAGGCGGGCCAATGCATCAGGACGATTCGGGTTAACACTTGCGCCAAAATACAAATTTGAATATTGCAGTGTCTCCTTAGCTACATATTCATTAGGAACAAAAAACTCAGTTCTGCCCTCATCTAAATTACCTTGATCATCAATTACACCATCCATAGCAAGAATAATGGCTCCCCCAACTCTTTTACTGTCTCTCAATCTACTAGCTAATCTTTCCATCAAAATTCTATCTCCCTTTGCCTCTACTTCTGGGAGTGTTACGCCAAAAGCTTTGAGATATACTCTAAAACGAAAATTATTCTTTAGCTCCTTAGACACAAAACAACCACTTCCTCCTGCTCCAATACCAGCCGTATGGCAATGCATATCGAAAATAGGCTTTTCGTAAGACTGTTCAGTTGGCAAATAAGATCCTGAAAAAAACAACTCACGCAGAATCAAAAGCAGGACAATTGCGATAGCAGTTAACTTGGAAATAAACTTAATCCATCTCCAAAATCTTCCCTTCCATTTTTCGCTTTTTTCTACTTGAGATATATCAGTCACGATCAATTCTTGAGTTTTAACTTTACAAAATACACGATACGGCCATGTCGGAAATTGTAGAATTCCTCCATCATGGCGCGGAACAAATCACTCCTAAAATTCTGCGCGGGATCCATAAAAAATTACCAGCTCTAAAATTACAATTTGCTGAAATTAATGCACCTGAGTTCCCTCACTTGGTTGAACAACTAGAGTTTCTAGCGGATGTTGTAGAGGATTTTGTCGAAGGCGTAGAGGATAATCTACCATATGTAGCTATCGCAGAAGCCGCTTATGCCNTGGTTTATGCACACAAAGAGTCAGGGCTAATTCCAAGTCATATCAACCACATTGGGCGAGCAGATGATTCTGCTTTGGTTCGCGCTGTGCTAATTGAAAACGAACGAGTGCTTTCAGAATATGCTGAACGACATGAATTCGAATGGTCAAAGATTACAATCAAACCGTAGTTGTTTAATTATATATCCTTTAAGGCCTAAAGATTAAAAATAAAAAGAAAAAATCAGAAACGAATCTTTCTAGCAATTTTCCAAATACTTGAGTTGCTACGAACATATATTGCTCCATTGGCAACCGCGGGAGAACACTGAATCATTTCACCCAAATCCATCTTACCAGATATATTACCTTCTGGGGCAGTCAAGTCGACAACCTGTGCCAGACCTTCCTCACTGAATACGTAAAGATGATTCTCTGCAACAATGGGTGAACCTCCAAAAGGTCCATCCAAACGTAATTGCCAAAGGCGTTTGCCACTTTCTATATCTGCACAAGCAAGCACCCCTGCATTATTGAGACTATAAATATGATTTCGATATGCCAACGGACTAGCTGTACCAGGACGCAACCTGCCAGAACGCCATTTCTGCTTAAACGTTTTTCCATCTTTGGACAACTCAAGCGCCGTCAAACCTTGAGATGGGACATATAACATGTTCCCTTTTAATACACTTGAAGGGATTGTCGAGGCTCCGTCAGAATAATGCCAAACCATATTTCCATTTTCTGGGTCGACAGCATGAATACCTTCACCAGATTGCAAAAAAACCTGATCTTTTCCAAACTTACTTTTATTTACTGTAGCTGTAGTCCAGTTGGCAGATTTTGGTCTGTTAATTTTCCATAGATTGCTACCGCTTCCTTTATTCAATCCAACAACAAAAGACTCACTATCGTTCTCAACCTGTGCCACAAGAACATCATTGGCCAAAACCAATGAAGAAGCCATTCCAAGACTATTACGAGCATTCGGATAGTCCACAGTCAAACCTCGCAGCCATTTTAAATTACCATTTAAGTCCAGACAGAAAATGTCATTGGATGAGAAAATTGCAAAAAGTGAAACTCCATCTGTTACAGGAGTTGGCGCTGCAATACTAGTCTTTGAATGGCACATTGTACTTCCCATAGCCCAAAATTGACGATGCCAAATCACTGAACCGTCAATAGAGCTCAAGCAAATAATCTGCAATCTATCCTGTCTTGTTCCACCACTAACTGTGACAAAAACTCGATCACCCACCACCAATGGACTTGAAAGCCCTTTACCAGGCAAAGCAACTTTCCAAGCAATATGCTTTTTGATATCAAGATTCACAGGTAAACCAACCTCATCCGAAACACCATTACCATGTGGCCCGCGAAAGCCGGTCCAATCTCCTGCTGAAACTCGGGCAGTAAGAAAAACTAATGCAATAATCAACAAATACTTTTTCATTATTCTAAAATTATTTAGCTGCAACTTTTGAAACAGGCTTACTATAAGAGTGAATCGCTGTCCCGGTTGAATCACAAACTCGTAATTGGAATTGCCATTGCACTGTCCATTCCTCTTTTTGCTCATTTTGACAAGCCTTTACTAAAATAATATTAGTCCCTTTATTAAGCTGTATCGGAAGCTTATATTGGTCAATACGCATGCCTCGGTGATATTCATCTCGGCCAAAAACAAGCTCACCATTTAACCAAATCTTCCACGCGTTTTTACATCCTAAGCGCAACTCTGCAGGTCGATCAGATGACGATATAAATGTCGTTCGTGCATAACCAGTAACCTCTTTCAATGCCCCATAAGGTTCGTTGAAATCAACCATGCCGTACTCGTCATCTGTCGAATATTGTTTCCAAGTAATATTCCCATTGTTGCTTTTATATTGAGCATCTAAGGAAAAATTCTTTTCAGGTCCGAAAACCTCTTCAAATCCAGCTCTACCCTTATTGTGAAACGGCCCAACAAGATTCCAATTAGTTAAAAAACCAAAATGTTTTGTTAGATTTACATTGCGTCCAAGTTC
The DNA here is from genome assembly GCA_002708005.1 of Verrucomicrobiales bacterium. Lineage (GTDB taxonomy): Bacteria > Verrucomicrobiota > Verrucomicrobiia > Limisphaerales > UBA1096 > UBA1096. The sequence goes on from PAOJ01000008.1 coordinate 11,560, forward strand.
CCTTAACTCTGATGAAATAGTTTGAATCTGATCTAAATCCCGCGCCGCATCTAATGCCTGTCTATACATAAGAACAGCNGCTGATTTTTTATTCTCCTTCACCAAACCACTAGCCTTAATAAGTAACATTGCAATTGCCTCACGACGAAGATCAACACTAGGATCTCCCAAAAATCCGGGAATTAATCGATTGGCAACGCTAGGGTCAGTCCTTTTTATTAAGTCAAAGGCCATTGCCCTTGGTTTAGTATCATGACTTTTATTTAACAAAAACTCACCCAAAGCAACTAATGGCAAAGATCCACCTTCTTTTAAATTCTTATTAAAAATAACCTCAACAGCGCCACGAAGATAATTGGCTGCAAACGGATTAGCTCCATTCATCTCAAATAGCAGAGCAGGTATCGCCTCCTTCCCACTATTAGACAAATATTCCATCGCTTGACTAGCAGCGACATTCCCCTCCCCTTCACTCCCAACATTGCGAAGAGTCGACACAGACCTGGCAAACTCATCAGCAGCAGATTGGCCAAATTCAAAATTCCCTAATCCAACCAATAGAAATGCTAATAAAATCTGTGTGTGTTTCACAAAACAAAGGTACCTTTTTCATCAAACTGACGAAAGCTTTTTGGAGTAAGTTAGATATTCAGAATTACGAAATTAAAAAAAAAGCAGCCAACAAGCTGCTCCGAATAAATAATATTAATATGAGTTAAAAAATCGATTATTTTTTCTTAGTCCCAGTTGCCGACTTTGGAGCAGGCTTTTTGCCTCGTTTCCCGTCTAGATTTGCATAGAGATCCTCCTTAGTCACCTTAGACGGCACACCATCCTTTGGCACCTTGGCTTTTGCTACCCATAAAATTGCGTTTAGTACAGTCTTCCTAAAATCATCATTACCCCAGTTCAAATGATTATGCCCACCAGTAAAACCAAACCCTCGACCTCCGTCCTCACGGCGATATGCCCAAGCAACATGCTGAGCTTCACCAGCAGCAACAGCCTTTCTGACATTAGGATTACCACTATGAGCGCCATCACCGCGCTTCATCGTTTCCTTTGGTGGAACATCGCTTAAAATTGGAATTAGCTTGCCCTTATTGTCACTACGAAAGCGCATATGAAAGTACCATTCATCATTAGCTTTGAAAGGCTTTACACCCCGAGTTATTGGATGCTTAGGAAGTTTATTAAAATTGCCTACCCAATGCGGATTAACTGACCAGTGAGTCTCAAAACAACCTCCCTGCCAATTAAGAAATTCCTTATTGCCCTTATTGGTGGTAGGTTCGACAGCATAATGGATTGTTAGAAACCCGGCTCCCTTTTTCATTATTCTATCTAATTTCTCAAGATTATTTCCCTGAATTGCAGGATGTCTCCCTCCCCCATCAGCATAAATAACTACTGCATCCGCATCATCAAAAACTGATTCGTCACTTGGCCAACCATTCAGTTGAACAAGTGCAGCAACTTGTTTTGAAGCTCCCTCTTTTAAGCACTTGGCCAAGAGTTGAATCCCCGCATTGTGTTCGTGAGACAGCAAGCCGTGGCTTTGTTTACCAGCAATCATAACAACCTTTTTAGGGGCAGCAGATGCTACACAAACCATTCCTATAACAAAGACGGCAAGTAGTTTTCTCATTTAATTAAATCCTAATGGACAACTTATTTTTTAGCATTGCCTTTTTTTCCAGCTCCGGATTTGCGAACGCGTTTAGGTAATTCCTTGATACGAATATTCTTGAATTGAATGTGCATTGGTGGTCCTGCATGAAGCTGAAATGCCAGCATCCCGTCAGCACGACGTGTCTTTTTATCTCTATCAATTACTTGGGTGGTTTTCACCCCATTGATATACTGCGTCAAATTATAACCACGCGCCACGATGCGGTANCTATTCCATTCTTCCTTTTTAATCGCCTTAGCGACATCAGTATCCTTAGAAAACTCTTCTTCATTCTTCTTTAATTTCCCATCTTCACCCACGGTCAATGTAGTTTTCTTACCACGTAAAGAAAGGATTCCTCGAAACGCTTCTCCATAACAGATTCCAGAAAAAGTTGGACCGGAATCAATGTCGGCCTGATATCCCCCGATACGCCACTTATCTGCGCGATTAAGCTTAAAACTGCGATATTGTATACCGCTGTTGCCACCGACAATCTTGTAATCTAAGCGTAAATCAAAATCGCCAGTTTTACCCCCATTCCAAATGATGAAAGTATTTCCTTTAGTTGGATTTTCTTTGGTAGTTTTACCAGTAATAGATCCGTCTTCAACTGACCAAAATTTGGGATTACCATCCCAACCATCCAAAGTTTTACCATCGAAGATCGATTTAAAACCCTTCTCGGCACCAACTACCTGACCGACAAATGTAAATGCGGCAAGGCCCAATAGAATAACAATTTTTTTCATGATTTAAATTTATCTTACTTAAAAGCTTTTTTCAAAAACTTGAGCCCTTTCGTGGCGATCTCTTCACGAGTCGGTTCCATCTTACGCCAGATAGCTGCTGCTCTTGCGATCACTTTTACATCTGTCGTAAACGATTCAATAACAACGTCGCCCTTATATTTGACAGACTTCAGAGCCGCCACTATCGGCTTCCAGTCAATNTGATCATTTCCAGGAGTCCCTCTGTCACTTCCACAAGCATGGAAGTGNCCTAAGTGTTTACCAGCAGCTCGAATTGCCTTGGCCTGATTTTTCTCCTCGATGTTCATATGGAAAGTATCGAGGTGGAGTTTTAGTGCAGGACTACCGACAGCCTTAATAAGGCGAAGACCTTTTTCGCATGTGTTTAAAAAGTCAGTCTCAAAACGGTTCAAAGGTTCAACACAAATAACCTTCCCCCGATCCTGAGCATACTTAGCGAGCACCTTAAGATTCTTAACTACGAGGGCAAATTCTTTTTTCTGATCTTTAGGTTCAACAGCATCAGCCTTACCAACAACAGAATAAACAGGACCAATTAGCGAAGGGCAATCGAGATTCACCATGTGATCTATAAGTGCCTTGCAATACTTCATGGCCTCACGCTGATCCTTAGCGGATCCTCGAAAATCACGGCCAGGCCCCATACAGGCGCATACTGAACCACAAGCCAAACCAGCACGATCTAGCCCTGCCTTGACCTTAAGCGAGTCAATATGCTCTGGAGCCTCTATAGGAAGTTCGACTGTATCAAATCCCCATTTTTTGAATTTAGAAAAAAGACGAGTACTCTGTGTCGTAAATGGCGACACAAACAAAAATGAATTAATGCCAAATCTCATAATATGAATGCGTAGGAGCAGAAACTACGGAAACCAAACCTCTGGTTCAATGCAGAAATCTAGAAGAAACCAAAATCATCGCCAGTCGAGATGATCTGGAAGTCGGTTAAAGTTAATAGGACCAGCCGCCGTGACAGCAACCATATCCTCCACTCGAACCCCTCCAAACTTAGCCGAATAAAGTCCTGGTTCCACTGTAAACACCTCGTTATTAAGAATTTCACCTCCTCCATCGGACAATAAAATAGGCTCGTGAACATCCAGTCCAATCCCATGCCCGGTCCCATGACGCATCGATATAAAATCATCTCCTGCACCTTTAGGAGGCAATCCCATTAAATAGCCACTACCAGTAATAGATGCGACTGTAGCCTGATGAACTGCATTACCAGTAGTGCCAACTCGCAGAGAATGGATTGCCGCCTCCTTAGCCTTTACTACCGCCTCATGTATTTTCAATACTTGTGAAGATGGCTCTCCATTGACAGCTGTACGAGTGCAGTCACCCCAATAGCCAGTGGCATTCATACGGGGGAAAATATCAACAATAACAGGTAACCCAGTACGCAGTGGTCCTGAACCGTGATGATGACAATCCGCAACATGAGGTACTGTTACTACAATCGAGTCATTATGATTGGAGCAATTTTGAGCAATTAAAAAACTTGTTATGCGTTGTCGCATTAACTCGGAAGTTAACACCGTGTTACCATCATGCAGAATACCTTCCTCATCAGGAGTGGCTTTGCAAATGGTTCGACAAGCAAACTCCATTGCTTCCTCAGTAACAGACTGTGCTTCACGCAGATGCTCCAACTCCTTGTCCGACTTCTTACGCCTATCGAGAACTGCAAGATTTGGGTCGTAATCAATCTCTATTCCAGCATCTCGCAAATGATAAACAAAAATCATTGGCAACGAATTATCCGTACTAACTCGTTTGATTCCATTTTGACGAAGGCACTCGGCACCAGCTTGCGCCAAAGCTGTGTCTCGATCACCAGATAAACCGCCATGTGGAACATAATCAGCTGCACAGCCAATTTGATCTGCACGCGCTAACTTCCGTGCCCGATCCATTTCAATGTCGCGAACTAATAAAATGGATCGACTGCCACCACCTGATTTCGGCAGGTTGATATAAAACACAGCATCACCTACCGAAAAATCAATCCTGTGCCGGACATTCATATTAACCGCCGGAACCCCTCCAAGAACAAATGCAGNTATATGACTCATTTTCCAGACTTGATTTCAGCATCCTTATCCAAGTTTTTTTGGATCCAATTAAACAAAGTACCACTCCCAAAACCATAACCACCAGGAAGCTTGCGATAATCACGCGTTTGAAGTTTGGGAGGTGAACCCCAATGATCAGGAAATTCCTTACGTCTTTGCTTTCCAGATAACTTCGAGTCCTTATTTTGCTTTGCCATTAATTTAGTAAGCATGAAATCGGTAAGTTGCTTTCGATCATTGCTAATTGTTAGCTTTGCATTAACCTCCTTGGCTCTCTTAACTAAAGCATCAACAAATCTTTGGCTATGAACTCCCTTATCTGGAGTGCCATTGGTAAACATCATTGGGGGGTCATCCTTGTCCATGTTNGCAAGCATATCCAAATCTTTNCGNAGTTCATTAAAACGCTTTTCAGAAAGCATTGCTTTCCAAAATTTTACAAACTTCCAATAAGGCGTTTTCTCCTCGGGTAAATCGAGAATTTTAGGCCATTGAATCACGTCATAAGTCGCCTGCACCCAGAATCCAGCCGCNGCAGTCAGCCGACTTGACTCACGTAACACTGGATCTTCAGCTTGGGAATNAGCCAAGTCATCATGCGTAGCCAGCCAAAGACTGGCTCCAGCACCAGCGGACTCTCCATATGATCCAACCCGGGTTTTGTCTAAATTATATTTTTTCGAATTATAACGCAGGAACTGTAACGCTCTTGCGCAATCGCGCATTATATCCTGCAACATAGCCGTATTAAGCAACCTATACTCAACGTCGGCATAAGCAACTCCTTGTGCATTGATCATCTCAGCAGTTTTATTGCGGGTCTTTTCACGAATATCACCAGCTAAAAAACCGCCGCCATGAAAATGTAATAAAAGTGGGGCTGGTGATTTGGTTTTTGGCAACCAAAGATGTAGCACCTGCCTTGGATCTTTGCCATAAGGAACCAAAATGTGATCCGCTTTTTTAAACTCCTGACCTTGCGTCAAGCCAATCGCAAAGAAAGCCACAAAACAAATACTAGTAATTAAAAGTCTCATTATTCACCAAAAATTGATTTATGAAAAAATAGCAGAAAAATCCAAACAACCCAACCTGCTATACAAAACATAGAATATAGAGCACAGCGAAACCCAAGGTCACGCCGGATGGCAAACCCATAGACTGCAGGAGTCCATGGAGAAAAGAAAATATTTAAACAACCCCAAAGTGTGCTCCCTCGAAAACCGACCACAATCCCCCATATCCAGCCGATCGACTGAAGAAACACTAAAACTAAAGCACTAATAATCCACGGAATGTAAGGACCTAAATCAGGAAACCCACCAAACCCAACAGATTGACCGAGAGATGACCCATCCAACTGTGCCCGTATCGATTCATGACGCACCTTCACGAAATACTTTAATGGGTGTTGTTCAAACATAGATGGTTCATCTGCCAAAACCTTGTCAAATCTAGACTCGGCATCATCACCATTGAGATTAACCATTGGCCTGACAAATTCCCCAATCGATTCAATCTTTTTCAACATAACTGCCTGATCAAAAATCGTGTTGATATATTCCTCTATATAAGCGTGATACTTTTCCTTATTTCCTCGCACTTGAAGTACTCGATCAATGATAGGGCGATTATCTGTAACGGGACGGTCAATACTAAGTCTACGGCGAGCATTGGGTTCTCCCATCAAGTGAAAGGCTCCAAACGAGTGATCCATATCCCACGGCAAAAACTGAAACTTGTTCGATTTCGGTTCAAGATATATGTAATGATTTTGTGATCCACCAAGAAAACTATCTAGATTACAGGCTATCACATTGCAGGCTAGAAACCGCAAGTACTGATCAACATCAAGGTATTCATCGTATCGTTTTTCAAACTCATCAAAATCAGATTTATGAATAAGTCTAGCAAACTCAATTACACGTTTTTTTTGTTCTTCGGTTGGCTTCGTTTTGGGTACAAATCCAATTTGATATTCAGCCCATTCCTCACCTAAATAACGAAACAAGCCAAAAGTACTGGGTTTCATTAGAAGGCCCTTCGACGAACCGTAGTTGCGCTTTAAAAATCGTTTGTCTTTTTGCTCAACTAAAGTGAACAGGCCAATAGGCTCACGCTTGATCTCTCGCTTGGTCTCATCAGGGATTGTTAAATAAACCCTTGCATAACCAACACGCGATGCTGGAATTTTCGCATCACGAAATAAATCATAAGACAACGCCTCTCGCATGAGCGACGGATCTGTTATATTATTGTTCAAGTTTATCTTTGTAACCCCTCGAAACTCTTGTCCCTCAACGTACTCGTTGAAATCAATCTTGAATGAATATCGATCAACTCTGTCTCCTTCGATAAACGTCCCGTTGCCTTTATAGCGAAGACCAACATCCTTAACGGTCTCCCCGTCAATCTCAACATCAGCCCTGCCATACTGGTGGTCAACTCCAAGATAACCAGCCAAACCTGGACGAGTAGATTTCTCGCTCAGAAAATGACCTCCTCTACTTGCATCTGCGATCAAATCCTCAAAAGCCTGGCCAACAGCTTGGCCATCTAATCTCACATCAGCAGGAGGCTTTAGTTTATCAAATTCCTCTCCCTTTATAGTGATGTGAATATCAACAACATTGTCCAAGCCAAAAAGAGAAGCCGAAGGGTCTTCCTGGCTAAATGCCTGACCAATACCAAAGCCTAGTATCAAGGCACAAACAAAACGATTGTACATATATTTAATTCTCAAAGACGAACTAGCGTTTCATTTTGAAGTCTTTCGGTCAATGCTTCGCCTCACTTAAAGTAAAGGAAGAAGCTTCAAAAAACTTGAATAAATAAAAATTGGCGGAGACTCTTCTAACCATTCTTTGTCGTTTATGTTATTCCACAAAAACAACTTCCTTAAAGCTGTATCTTTAGAAGGCGGCGTAAGTCGTCGGTTATTTCTCGCATATGCTGCTGCTCTCTACAGCATTCCAACCATTGGCCAAGCTGCAAATATAAAGCGTAGAATGAAGTTTACAAAAAACCCGTTCTCGCTTGGAGTGGCATCCGGAGATCCAGACAGTAACAGCGTAGTTCTCTGGACACGGCTTGCTCCTGAGCCTTTGACCCCAAATGGCGGAATGCCAGATCTTTCAGTACCTGTAACATGGCAAATATGCTCGGATGAAAACATGAAAAATGTGGTTGCCTCCGGGCAACAACTAGCTACCCCTCAACTGGGCCATTCAGTACATGTAACCGTNGGAAACTTAAAANCCGAAAACTGGTATTGGTATCAGTTCAGCGTAAATGGNGAAGAGAGTGTCATAGGTCGAACACGCACAATGCCCAAGNGATTTGCNTCNCCAAAAAAAATGTCTTTTGCTTTCGCCTCTTGCCAGAGCTTGGAACAAGGATACTTCACTGCCTATGATAGCATGGCAAAAGATGAGCTAGACCTAGTATTNCACTTGGGCGATTATATTTACGAGTATAAAGCTGGTAATCAGGGAACAATTCGAAAACACCATGGAAAGGAAATNGAATCATTATCTGACTATCGAGTTCGGCATGCACAGTACAAAATGGATCAGTTATTACAGAAAATGCATGCCCGTTGCCCATGGTTCGTTACTTGGGATGACCACGAATTGGATAACAACTGCGCAGATGACATCTCAGAACAAAAAAATATAAAACCGATAAACTTCCTTATCCGACGCGCCGCCGCCTACCAAGCATACTATGAAAATATGCCATTACGNCGGACATCACTTCCCTCAGGACCTTCAATGCAACTTTATCGAAAAGGGTCTTTTGGTCAATTAGCAGAATTCATGGTTCTCGACGGCCGTCAATACCGCAGCGATCAACCCAATAATGATGTCCGCTCACCACTTAACGAAGCAGCTATTAATCCAGAAAGCACNATGCTTGGTACNGNACAAAGAAACTGGTTAAAGCAGTCCCTAATTGAATCTCGTGGCACATGGAACATTCTAGCNCAACAGGTAATGATGGGNATGGTNGGCACTCCCAATAGTAAAAACCCGATGAACTACTCAATGGACCAGTGGCCAGGCTACACATATGAAAGAATGGATTTACTTCGCTTCATGGCAGACCGAAAAATCTTGAACCCTGTTGTACTTACCGGCGATATACATAGNAATTGGGCCAATGAACTTCGCGTAGATGATNGAAAAATGGACACTCCATCNGTAGCTGCAGAATTCGTAGGGACATCAATCGCCAGCGGTGGAGATGGACAGGACCGAATCAAAGATCAAGACAAACTGATTTCTAACAACCCATTCATAAAATTTCATAACCGCCAACGTGGTTATGTCAAATGTACTCTTACCCAAAAAACGTGGACAACCGACTTCATGGTAGCTGATAAAGTCACTACTCCAGATGGCAAGATAACCAAACGAACTTCACTTGTTCTCGAGAATGGAAGCCCGTCTATTAAGCAAGCATAGTCTTTGTTTTCAGACTAAATTTCAATTAGACATAAAGAATGTAATTCTCAGGATGACAACACTCATGTTCTTAATGAAATCAAGACTGGCATTAATTATTTTAATCCAATTTCTTCAGCTCGCCTCTACCAGAGCCGCAGAACCGACCTCCCCTAATTTTGTAATCATTTTAAGCGATGACCAAAGCTGGGTAGGCTCTTCACTGAAAATGAAGCCAGAGGATTCAAGAACAAAAAGCGACTACTTTCAAACACCACATCTCGAACGACTGGCCAAACGAGGAATGCTTTTTACTCAGGGCTATGCTCCCGCACCCTTTTGCTGCCCAACTCGACGCAGTTTACTCATTGGCCAAACTCCAGCTCGGCATATTTATCAAAAAAATCAGCAAAACTGGACAAGTAATTTCCGGAAACAGTTAAGCCTTCCAAGGATGCTTAAACAAGTAAATGGCAACTACAAAACAGCGCACTTCGGTAAATGGGATATGCGATTTGACAATGTCTCTCCCGAACAAATGGGCTACGATGTCAGTGATGGCATAACCGGCAACAGCACTGGCGGCGGAAAGGGATCAGGTGGACCAGCTGCAAAGAATGATCCAAAACTAATACAAAGCCTTACAGAACGAGCTAATAATTTCATGAAGACACAAGTGCAGCAGAACAAACCTTTCTTCATACAATTATCTCATTATGCTGTGCATCTTGATATTTTTTATTCAAAAAATTCTCTTCAAAAGACCAGAAGCATTGCAAAAGGAAAAAAACATACACTGCCAGAATTTGCTGCTATGACTACAGACTTGGACAAAGGGTTGGGCTCCCTAATTGAGCAGATTGATAAACTTGGCATATCCGAACAAACCTACGTTTTTTTTCTGTCTGACAATGGAGGCAGGCTGACTATGCCTGGACAAAAAAATAAAAAACTTCCCAGAAATTATCCACTTCGAGATGGAAAGGGGTCAATGTATGAAGGTGGCATACGTGTTCCATTCATAGCAGTTGGTCCAAATATCAAACCAGGCAGTATTAGCGACGTGCCCATAACCGGTTTAGATCTTTTTCCCACCATGGCAGATCTGGCTGGCNATACTCATAAACTACCCAATACCCTCGACGGAGGCAGCCTGAAAAATTTACTTCAAAACAATGGACGAGGAACCATTCAAAGAATAAATCCTTTTCTAATCTTCCATCAAGCTGTAGCTAGAAAAGCTCAAACAAGCCTTCGACTCGGAGACTTTAAACTGATAAAAACTTGGGAGGGCAATCGATTAGAGTTGTTTGACATGTCCACAAGCTTGAGTGAAAAAAATAACTTAGCAAAAAGGTTACCATCCAAGACCGATGAACTTCACCAAATGATGATTCAATTTCTTAGTGAAATCGGAGCTGAAACAAGTAAAACCACCTTTAAGAAAAAGAACCAATGATNCCGAAAATTTATCTTAGCCTGCTAACCTTCCTCCTTTTGTTAACCGGTTGCGGGGAATCGTCAGAAAAACCTTCACCTAAATCCAGTAATGAAACTCAGAGTCTACTCGATGCAGCTGAAGCTGGAGACCTTGATTCGGTCAAAAAGCTAATCGATGCCGGAGTTCCTGTTAATGGGATCGGTGATGACCAAAGTACTCCTTTACATTTTGCAGCGCAGGAAGGNCACGTCGATGTAGCCAAGCTACTGATTAAAAAAGGTGCTGATATAAATGCAAAAGATGACATCGANCAAACACCAGTGGATCGAGCACGATTTTGGAAACAAGAAAAGATCATAGCATTATTGGAAAGCAGTTCTATCCACGAAGCTGCTAAAGAGGGCAATCTGAATATCGTAATTCAACAACTCGACTCTGGAGCGGATGTAAATCTTGCTAATGAAAGCGGCGACACCCCTCTCACTTATGCAGCGTTCATGGGACACTTAGAAATAGTCGATCTACTAATTGAAAAAGGAGCGCAAGTTAATGCCAAAGGGCTAGCCGGCTGGACTCCTGTCCATCTAGCTGCGCAACGAGGCCATAAAAAAATCATCGAACTACTAATTGAAAAAGGTGCCGATATAAACTCCACAACAGACGATGGTTTCGGTGGAACTCCACTTGATGTGGCCGAAGACAGCTTGGTAGAAATAATAAAACAAAACGGAGGAAAAACTTTTTCCGAAATAAACAAATGAATTAGTTTTTAAAGCTATTAAGGCTTGAATACTTTTGCCCATTAAGGGCAGCTTGTTCCCCACATCATTCCATGTAGAAAACTTATTAGGCAGAATTGGCTGCCTTGATAGTTCATGGTACTGGCTAATGATAAAAAACTTCAGACAGCAACTCAGGAGTGGCAATCCATTAATAGGCACCATGGTAACACTCCCCACGGCTGCAACTGCAGAGATCTTGGCAGACATCGGTTTTGACTGGCTCTTTCTGGATGCAGAACACAGCTCTTTAAATTATAATGATATACAAAGCATTCTTCAGGCTGTCGGTGACAAAGTCCCTTGTGTAGTGCGTTTATCTTCCGCAGAGGAAGTGCCAATAAAGAAAGTACTCGATCTAGGAGCCGCAGGTATTATTGCCCCTCAGGTTAATACGATAGATCAAGCCAAAGATGTAGTCCGATTTTCCCGCTACTCACCAGAGGGAACCCGAGGCGTCGGATTAGGCAGAGCCCACGGCTACGGTATGCGATTTGAAGATTATATGAAAAAGGCTAATGATAACGTGGCTGTAATTGTTCAGGCAGAACATATAGAATCTGTAAAATGCATTGAATCGATAGTCAAAATCGAAGGCATAGATGGCATTATGCTTGGGCCATATGATCTTTCGGCAAGCCTTGGTAAAATGGGTAAAATCAACGATCCGGAAGTCACAGATGCTATGGATCGCGTCTTTAAGGCCTGCAAGTCATCCAATCTTTCCATTGGTTACTTTGGTGTAAACACCAAAGCAGTCGAGCCTTACCTTCGAAAGGGATATAATCTAATTTTAGCNGGTGTAGACACACTTCACTTGGGAAACGCCGCCCGGGATTTATTGAATGAACTCAAAACAATATCAAAGGACTGATCTATGAGCAGGTACCTTTTTAAAAATGTTACCATACTTAACTGCACAGGAGAAAATCCGTTTCCGGGTGAAGTATTAGTCGAAGGCAATAAAATTTCTGCAATAGCTCGAAACGGCGAGTCCCTTAATCAAAACAATGTTGAGATAATTAACGGAGAAAACCGTATGACTCTAATGCCCGGACTAATTGAGTCTCATGCACACTTAAGCATTGATAATACCGATGATCTTGCAGCATTGGGCCGAATGCCACCTGAAGAGCACACTTTGTTGACTATGCAAAATGCTCGACTTTACCTTGACCACGGCATTACCAGCTGTATCAGTGCAGCATCGGCCAAACCGCGTTTAGATATAGTAATTCGTAATGCCATAGAAAATGGCGAAATTCCAGGACCTCGCCTACTTGCTGCCACTCCATGGTTGACGGTAACTGGTGGATTAGGAGACATGCGGACACTCCATATGCCTAAAGTTGATTCAATGGCATTAATGGCAGACGGCCCAGAAGAATACCGCCGCCTTACAAGGGAATTGATCCGTGAAGGAGTAGATATCATCAAATTAGTAATCTCAGGTGACTCTTTCGTTCCTCATGCAGGTTCTGAAACAACGATCATGAGTGAAGAAGAAGTTGAAGCAGCCGCAAATGTGACGCATGCACATGGCAAAAGATTAAGTGCTCATGCACGGAGTGCCGAGTCGATCAAACTGTGCGTTCGCCATGGCATCAAAGTGATCTATCACGCTAACTATGCAGACGAAGAGGCTTTTGACTTACTGGAAGCAAACAAAGACTGGCTATTTGTAAGCCCCAATATCGGATTTACTGCAATTGCAGCATATGAGGGTTCAGATTGGTTTACAGAGGAACAAGTTAAAAACATGGGATTCCGTGAAGAACTCGATAGTGCGATTAAAGCAATTCAAGAGATGATGAAACGTGGAGTAAGAATTTTAGGCGGAGGAGATTATGGTTTTATGATTACTCCTCATGGTCAAAACGCCAGNGATTTAGACCACTTCGTTCGTCACTGCGGAATGACAAACATGGAGGCGGTTCTAACGATGACAAAAAACGGAGGAGAAGCAATGGATATGCCCAACCAACTAGGACAAGTGAAGGAAGGATTTCTTGCCGATCTTTTAATGATTGATGGCGATCCCCTTTCAGACCCCAAGCTGCTGCTCAACCGAAATAACATCCATACAATTATGAAAGATGGCTCAATACATAAGCTTTCATGCAAAAACCTCAATTAATAAAAAGTCAACGGACAATAAAGTCTTGAACAAAACAGTGCCTTTCCTCCAATTTGCCAGCTAACAATTTTATGAAATTATCCAAAATGTTTTTAAACCTTAAAACATCCTTGTTTTGCGTCTTATTTATAGCTGCGATTGGATCAGGCTGTAAAATTGGAAAACAAAACACCTCACCGAAATTATTCAATGGCAAAGACCTAACCGGCTGGGAAATTACTGATTTTGCTGGCAGTGGAGAGATCAAAGTCAAAGATAGCGAACTGCATATAGGCATGGGAGAATTAATCTCAGGAATCAACCTAGCTCATGACACTATTCCACGATCTAATTACGAATTGGAAGCTGAGGCGTTGAAAGTTGATGGAGATGATTTTTTTTGCGCAATAACATTTCCATTAGGCAAAACCTACGCAACTTTTATACCAGGAGGATGGGGGGGATCTGTAGTCGGAATATCTAGCATCGATGGAATGGATGCAGCCGAAAATGAAACAGCTTCATTTAAAAAATTTGAAAAGAATCAATGGTACCGATTTAAAATACGTGTCACTGATGAAAAGATTCAGTGCTTCATTGATAAAGAAATGGTAGTTGATCTTCCTCTCGAAGATCGAAATATTGCATTACGCCCAGGACCAATTGAGCTGTCGGTACCGATTGGCTTTGCATCGTTCCAATGTATCTCAAAAATTCGCAATATAAATCTTCGTTCAATTAAACCATAAAAGGAAAATAAGCTTGGGTAAGACAATTGTCATAACCGGAGTTACTCGTGGTATAGGTCGGGGGTTAGTGGAGGAATTTGACCGACTAGGCCATAAAATAATTGGATGCGGCCGGACAGCGGAACAANTTAATGAGTTACAAAAAACTCTCGGAGCAAAACATCAATTCTCAAGAATAGATGTCACCGATGATGAATCAGTAGCCGACTGGGCAAGTAAAACTTTCGCAAACCATGGATCTCCTGACCTTCTTATTAACAATGCCGCAATTATTAATACTAATAGCTCACTTGTAAATATCTCAGCCGCTGAGTTCAACGCGGTTGTTGATATTAATATCAAGGGAGTAGCCAACGTTATTCGACATTTCGGACCAGAAATGATTAAGCGTAACCATGGCATAATAGTGAACCTTAGCTCTGGATGGGGTCGAAGCACCTCTCCCGATGTGGCACCTTACTGCGCCACAAAATGGGCCATTGAAGGGCTAAGTAAAGCAATGGCAGAAGAACTTCCGAGCGGTATGGCATGCGTGCCTTTAAGCCCCGGTGTAGTAAATACCACAATGCTACAAAGCTGCTTTGGTAATGGAGCAGATACAGCTATAAAACCAAAAACCTTTGCAAAGGTTGCCGCTCCTTTTCTACTTCGATTGGGACCAAAGGATAACGGACAATCACTCACCGTTCCTAACACTTAGGCTGCAAATACTAGTTAAAACTTTCAAAGCGATCTGTTTCAGCCATGATATCGCTCAACACAGATAAACCAGTAAATATAGCTAAATCGTTGATTGGAAGTTTGCGCTGACGAACGCTAAAGGCACATCCAAAAAGATTTAATCCTTCAGATTTTAACTTAATTAAACGCGGGTCATTTAAACCTTCAACCGCATCATCGATACAATAGAGGTAAACTTTTTCTCCGTTTTTCAAGGCTTCTTCCGCCTGCGCAAGCGCCTGCGTAAAACCTTTTGCATCTGGAGATACTGACACCATCATCCCCAGTTTACTTTGCATATTGTCCAACCCTTTTTACTCCTTTTTACTCAAGCTATTTAGGAACTCACCAACCCTTGGTTTACCTTTCAAATATTCAATAGAGCGCAAAAACTCATGCATCCGAGTGACAGTCGCCAGAAACATTTTGTTATCATTACGGCCTAGATTAAAAAATCCATGAGGCATATCCTCGTAACCTTCTAACTCTACTCGCAAACCTATGGCAGTAGCCTTTTTTAAATATGCTTCCGCATTNGAGTACGGCACAGTCGTATCCGCCTTGCCATGAAGAATCAGTGTGGGTGGCAGAGCCTTACGGATATTGTGATAAGGAGAAATCGTAGTTGGATCTTGCACCCCAAGTCGTGTCTTCAATTTCTCAAGTTTGTCGCCACCGAATGTTTTCAAACCCTTAGCCTCAGCTGTAATTAGAACTGGGTTGTAAAGCACCAATGCATTTGGAACGGAACTCACCTTTATATTCTCACCAGGTTCTTCATGCTTAGGCAATATACCAGTACTTGCAGCCACATGCCCCCCAGCAGAACCTCCACTTGAAACAACCCGATTTGAGTCAACTCCAAGGCGATCAGCGTTTTGGCGAATCCATCTCACAGCTGATTTACCATCCCGAACGCAATGAAAAGGCTTAGATCCCTGCCGACTAGAAACTCGATAATCAGCCGTCATTGCCACCATGCCCATTGAAGCTAGATACCGACAATGCTCTTGGAATTGTTTTGGTGTTCCTCCACGCCAACCGCCACCAAAGAAAAAAACAATTGCTGGCTTCTTTGCATTGGCTTTATGGCTCTTGGGTTCATAAATATAAATCTTTAACTTTGTATCACCAATCGTTTTATACACTTCAGATCTAGAACCAGGCAGATCGAAATCACTCTCGTATGGCCCTTTTTTCTCCTGCCCGAATAACGACAATGGTAATAATACAGCAGCCGTTAATAGAATTTTTTTATTCATAATTAGTTAAATATCAAACTTGATGATCTGTCTTGCAACTTCTCCTTGGTCAAGGGCATCAAACCCTTCATTAACCTGATCCAAACTAATGAAACGACTATTTAAAACATCAACCTGAAGACGTCCTTCTCGGTATAGCTCCAAGAAGCGAGGTATATCTCTTTTAGGCACACAAGAGCCCATGTATGAACCCAAAAGTTGCCGTTCTTCCGCAACTATCGAGAGCGCAGGAATTCTTAATTCGCTTTCCGGACTTGGCAGGCCTACGGTAATTGTTCGACCTCCTTTTCGAGTTGCAGCATACGCCTGCCCAAGTGCCTTCTCACTACCAACAGCCTCAAATACATCGGTCGCACCTCCACCAGTCAAATCGCGAAGAGCTGATACTGGATCAACTTCAGAAGCATTGATTAAATGCGTTGCTCCAGCCTGCTTTGCTAAGTCTAACTTGTTCATCAATGTGTCTACCGCAATGATTGGATAAGCTCCCACTAATTTTAAGCCAAGAACCACACTCAAACCAACCCCTCCCNCTCCAAATACTGCTGTTGTTGTCCCTGGTTGAACCTTCGCTGTGTTCACTACCGCACCNACACCTGTCATTATGGCACAACCAAATAACGTAGCCNTTTCNANTGGATAAGACTTTTCTATCTTAATCAGTGACTCTGGAGCAGCAACAGTGAATTCCGAATAACCTGAAACACCNTGATGATGGTTAATCTCTTCACCACCAGGCANACTAAATCTTCGACCACCATGAAGAAGTTGGCCAGTTATTGCAGCCTCATAAGCCGGTTCACAAAGAGGAGCACGACCCACAGCACACATTGAACAACCTCCACAACATGGTACAAAAGAAAAAACCACATGATCATCAGGTTTCAAATCCTTTACTCCAGGACCCACATCACGAACTATACCTGCTGCCTCGTGCCCCATAACCATTGGCACAGGACGCGGTCTCGAACCATTTATTACTGATAAATCAGAATGGCATAACCCTGCCCCAGCTACTTGCACCAGAACCTCTCCCTCCTTTGGCCCATCAAGTTCTACCTCCTCAATCGAAAGCGGAAGCGACTTTGAATAAGGTCGCGGCAACTCCATTTGCCGAATGACTGCTGCTCTGGTTTTCACGCCCCAAAACTAACGTCGTAATAGACCAAGGGCAAACATGGAGTCAAAATACTAGCGACTTAAGCTTGAATCGAAGTAGAGGATATTGGCAACTTGGTTAGGAATTAATAAAGTGGTTGAAGAACTTTCATTAAATGAGCCAGAATCAACAATGATTGAGATATCTGAAACGCTGACCAATGAACGACTTGACCGCTATCTAGCCACAAAGTTGCCTAATGTTTCGAGGGGTGGCATTCAGAGGCTTCTACGTGAAGGAAATATTCTAGTTAACGGTAAAAAGGCCAAGCCAACNCAACATCCAGTCGCAGGTCAAAAAATCGAAATTACCTGGCCAAACCCAAAAGAAATAAAAGCAAAACCCCAANATCTACCTNTAAATATNCTTTTCGAGGATGATGATCTAATTGTGGTGAACAAAGCAGCAGGTATGCCTACACATCCAAGTAACGGTCATGATTACGACACACTTGTAAACGCACTCCTACATCATTGTGCCAGTAGCCTTAGTGGGGTTGGAGGTGCTGTTCGTCCAGGCATTGTCCATAGGTTAGATATGGACACCTCCGGTTGCCTAGTTGCTGCAAAAAATGACGAAACCCATCTCAGTTTAGCCGATCAATTCAAGAATCGCGAAGTCGATAAAATCTATAATGCTATCGTGGCAGGCCATTTGGAGAAAGACGATGGCGAAATTGATGCTCCTATTTCTCGACATCCTACAAATCGAAAAATGATGTCCGTCCAACCAAATGCAAGCCGCGATGCAAGAACTACTTGGCGTGTTATTGAGCGCTTAAATAAATGCACACTAGTCGAAACAAAAATCCATACTGGACGCACACACCAAATTCGCGTCCACTTTAAGTATATCGGATTTCCGCTAATAGGAGATATAGTATACGGCCCTAAATCTACATCACAATTAGCCAATGATATTGGTATAAAACCNAAACGACAAATGCTACATGCTAAACACTTAACATTCTGCCACCCTAAAACAGGAGAAAAAAAATCATTTGAAGCTCCTTGGCCAAACGACTTTAAGCAAACAGTAAACATACTAAGAAATAATAATTAAGTTATGATAGAACTTTGGATTGGTTTTGGGTTGGTTTTATTAGTGATGTTTATTGGCATGATCGGAAATCTTATTCCTGGCGTACCAGGCACATCCCTCATCTTTACCGCCGGCATTATACACCAACTTTACTTTGGAGATAGTGGCGGAATAGGTTGGTTTTGGATATTTGTTTTAGGAATACTGATGGCTGCTTCATTCTTAATTGACTACATAGCATCACTTCTAGGGGCAAAAACACTTGGCGCCACATGGCGTGGAATGCTGGGTGCATTAATTGGAATTATACTTGGACTAATTTTGCTTCCCCCATTTGGAATAATAATTGGTCCTTTTGTTGGAGCGATAATCTTCGAATGGGCTTTCGGCCGAGAAGTTCGAGAGGCNAGCAAGGCTGGAATCGGCGCAGTGGTGGGAGTACTGCTAGGCATGGTTGGATCAGCAATTTGCGGCTTGGCGATGTTGGGTGTTTTTTTATTTACCGCCTTTCCAGATGACAATATTGAAAATATGACTCCAAAAATTGAATCCCAACAAAACAACAAGCTTGAAGAAGGTTCAGATTTAAACCCAAATACTTCAAATGTCGAAAATAACTAATCTATTGAAGTAAACAATTAGTTCGGATCTGATTGATCGCTTTTTAGTAGTGATTGCATTGCTTCAATTGCCTCAATTCCAAGTTGATCATTTTTCGCGTCAACACCAAGAGCAGCATTACTTTTTTCCAAATCTTCACCGAGTAATTCCATATTCTGACCATAAAGCTCAGTTTTTTTTTTGGGTTGCTTATCTGCCATAAAGTAAATATGACAAAATACTAGTAAATAGGCAACAAACAGAACACTAAAATAATATTCGAATTCCGTTGCCAAAGCCTCATTTCAAGCGTAACAAGAGTTACCAATGAAATCATTTTATTTTAGTATCCGGACGGCTTATTTAATGATCGCTGTTACAGCAACTCTACTACTTCATAACGTTGCTCACACCGCAGAAGGATGGCTGGTTGATTTTGAAAAAGCCAAGGCTCAAGCTGCCAAAGAAGGCAAAAGTCTCTTAATGGAGTTTACTGGTTCAGATTGGTGCCCACCATGTAAGTCGCTCGCAGAAAATGTACTAACTAAAGATGTGTTTAAGAAGGAGGTTCCAAAAGATTTTGTCCTTCTAAAACTCGACAACCCAAGAGATAAGTCCAAACAAACACCTGAAGAAATTGAGCAATATAAAACTCTCAGCAAAAAGTATGGTATTCAAGGTGTTCCAACAATTTTCCTCGCGGATGCAAAAGGACGTCCTTACTGGCAGACAGTGGGCTATAGTGGGGATCCTGCTGATAAGTATGTGGCAAACCTTAAAGATCAGCTTAAGACTTTAGCAAAGAGGGATGCTGCCTTTGCAAAAGCTTCTGAAACCTCTGGAAGCGAAAAAGCCAAGCACATAGCCGACGGNCTGTCACTTGTATCTAGTGAACTAGCCCTTAATACATATAGCGATGAAGTGGCTGAAATAATTAAACTCGATGCAAATAATGAAGCGGGACTAAAATCCAAATACGAAGGTCTAAAAAACAGCGTAGTCTTCAAAGCAGATCTTGAAAATGTAATGAGAACAGGAGGTGACGACCCTAAAGCTGTCCTAGCAGCTATAGACAAGTTAATTGAAGAAAAGAAACCAACAGGTGAGGCCAGGCAAGAAGCGCTATTTTACAAAGGTTCTATATACTTTCGTGATGATAAAGCCAAAGCTAAGGCCACTTTACTTGAAGCTCAAAAATTAGCACCTGCCAGTGAAACAGGTAAACGTATCACCGGGATACTCGATCGTTTTTTTAAGGAATAGTTTCCTAAGTTATAGAGCTAAAACTAGTTTAAAAATTTTTGAATAGGCGCGGGCAGCAATTGATACCGCGCCTTTTTTTATTACAAATTTAATGAATTTTATTCATTTTAAGCCCAAAAAGTTAAAAAAAAGGCGTTGACACCCGCTGTGCAGCAGGCTGTGATCCCCGCGTGTCCGCTACAAGCAACCCAGCTTCAAAGGTAATAGGTCACATGCGCACATCCTGAATGAGCGACAAAAAATTTAACATTGCGATCGTTGGCCTCGGTTTCGGGGCTGAGTTTATTCCTATTCATCAGGCACATCCAAATGCCAACCTAGTTGCTGTTTGTCGACGCAACGAGGCAGAGATGAATGCCGTAGCTAACCAGTTTGGAATTGAAAAACGCTACACCGACTATGATGAACTTCTAAAAGATCCAGAGATCGATGCGGTTCATATCAACTCTCCTATTCCAGATCATGCCCCACAATCCTTGAAAGCACTTCGCGCAGGTAAACATGTAATGTGTACAGTGCCGATGGCAACAACTATTGAGGAATGTGAAGAGTTATGCAAAGTAGTCGATGAAACCGGTCTAAAGTATATGATGGCCGAAACAGTTGTTTATAGTCGTGAATTTCTTTTTATTAAGGATCTCTATGACAAAGGTGAATTAGGTAAGCTCCAATATCTCGCCGCAAGTCACCCACAAGATATGGACGGATGGCCTAGCTACTGGGAGGAAATGATTCCCATGCACTACGCGACTCATGTTGTTAGCCCTTGCTTGGGAATGGTAGATGGATTGGCTGAGTACGTAAGCTGCTTTGGAAGNGGCACCGTTCGTGATGANATNGCNCAAAAAAGCGGTAACAAATTTGCNGTAGAAAGCTGCCACATCAAGATCAAAGATAGTGATCTATCTGCTCATATATGGCGATTCCTTTACGATGTAGCTCGACAGTACCGCGAGAGTATCGACGTTTATGGTAGTAAGAAGAGCTTCGAGTGGACACTCGTCGAAGGCGAACCCAGTGTCCTGCATGTAGCTAAGCGCCCTGAAGCTGAAATTCCTGAAAAAGTAGAAATCCCTGATTTCGCACATTTGTTACCAGAACCAATACAGAAATTCACACAAAGCATTGAAGATGCAGATCACCTGTCCTTCGTACAAGGCGGTGGTCATGGAGGTAGTCATCCGCATATGGTGAATGAATTCTTTAGTGCACTTACAGAAGATCGACAACCTTGGCCTAACGCCAAGACTTCTGCTAACTGGACNTGCGTAGGTATTTGTGCTCATCAAAGTGCCGAGCAAGGTGGGGCTAGAATCGACCTGCCATCATTTACTATATAATTTTCCCTGACCTAATTACATAAACAAACATAACTATGAGTAACGAAAACACGATAAGTGAAGTGAATGCCAAACGGCTCCTATGGGCTGGTTTTATGGCCATTCTAGCAGCTGGTGTCGGATTCGCCATTCGTGGCGGCATCTTCGATAACTGGGGAGACGAATATGGATTCACTGGATTACAGCTGGGTGCAATTGGCGGAATGGGATTCTCAGGATTCTGTTTCGGGATCATAATTGGCGGTGTTGTTTGCGATAAAATAGGTTACGGAAAACTAGTTTTTGTTGCCTTTGCATTTCACATACTATCTGCAATTATAACATTTACTGCAGCAGGAGACACAGCATACACAAGTTTGTATTGGGGCATGTTCTGCTTTGCTTTTGCTAATGGCACTTTGGAAGCTGTTGCCAATCCTTTGGTAGCTACATTATTTCCCGATAAACGAAACCATTACTTAAATATATTACACGCATCTTGGCCCGCAGGAATGGTTATCGGAGGAGTAGTTGGATGGGTTTTAGATGACAAACTTAATTGGAGTTGGCAGCTTCAATTATCACTATATTTAATACCTACAGTTATTTACGGTTTAATGTTTTTAGGGCAAAAATATCCAAAATCTGAAGCAGCTGAAAAAGGACTTAGTCTTGGAGAAATGTTTAAAGATGTCGGGATGCTTGGCGGACTAATTATTTGTTACTTACTCGTATTATTTTTCCAAGGAATCCTTCCTGCTGATTTAAGTTGGATCGCATGGATCATAGGCGGCGGCCTTTTAATTTCAATTGCTGTAATAACCGGATTTGCTGTTGGGCATTGGTTAATATTTGTTCTATTCATTGCCCATGCACTAGTAGGCGCGGTAGAATTAGGCACTGACGGTTGGATTCAAAACATCACTGGAAACATTCTAAGTTCAGAAGAAGGAAAAATTCTTTTTGTATGGACTTCATTAATGATGTTTGGCCTTCGATTCTGTGCACATTGGCTGGAACAAACTCTTAATCTTAAACCTGTTACTCTTCTTTTCGTTTGTGCAGTTTTAGCATGTATTGGATTGAATGTAGTTAGCACCGCCACAGCCTTCACAGGAGCCNTTATTGCTTTGAGTATTTATGCTTTTGGTAAAACTTTCTTCTGGCCAACAATGTTGGCGGTTGCCTCTGATCGATTCCCTAGGTCNGGTGCTATTGCAATTAGTATCATGGGAGGTATTGGTATGATGTCATCAGGTCTACTAGGATCACCTGGTTTAGGTTATGCAAAAGATCGTTTTGCAGGAGAAGTACTTGAGGAAAAAAATGCTGCTCTCTACCAAGAATACAAAGCAGAAACTTCAAGTAAGTGGTTGTTCCTGAAGGAAGTAAATGGAATAGATGCTAAAAAACTTGGTGAAATTACCAAGAAGCAAGCATCTGAACAATCAGACGATGAAAAAGCTGTAGCTCAAGCCTCTATTGAAGGTGATCGACTAACGCTTAAAGCTGACTCATTAATACCAGCAGCAATGGCTGTTATTTATTTACTGTTATTCTTTTACTTCAAAAGTATTGGAGGATATAAACCACTTACAATTGAAGATCTTAAAAAGGAATAAATAAGATTTTGGATTTATAAAAAGGGCGGCCGTAAGGTCGCCCTTTTTTATTATCCAATAAACTTAAAGGCCTAACCGCCTAGTATGATAAGCAAGCCGTTGATCTGCCGTCATCGATGCAAAATCAGGACGCCCATTAACATCTTTTGGCCAGTCAGAATTAGCTATAATATTCGATTTAGCTTTAGGCTTATTTTGTTTGGNNAAAGGATTTTTCGTCATAGTTATAATTGTTTTCCCCTCTTCATTTCCATAACGCATAGCTTGTTCAGTAAGCTCAAGATCCTTCTCTAATGTACGGTTTGGAATAATACCTTTACCCTGTAATACTCCATGATAAGCATGGACAGCTTCTTCAGGTGAAATTTGATCCTCAGCAATAAGCCTCAAAAATTCAATAAAAGCCAACTGATGCTCGGCATTGTTAATTTTGCGACCAAAAAGAGCTAATCTTGCCCCATATTTTTTAGCATCATGCAATAATCGAAAGGCATCGTAGGTAGTGCCTGCACTACCGCCCAGCACTCCAACAGCCATATTAGAATCGTACTGACAAATCTCCTCCATATAACGAGGTCCATGGTAAACAATCTTAAGAAACACTGGACGCCCTGCCTCAGTAATCCCAGCTAGAGTTCTCAAAATTTGATCGTTAATAAATCCACCGAGATCTTCAGGTGAAATACCACTATCCAAATTAGGATCAAAGACTTCTAGAAAGTATCGGAAATTTTTCCGCTCAGCTTCTTCTCGAAACTCATGAAACGCTTCTAGAGTTCGTTTGTCTCGCTCTAGATCGTTGAGATATGTCACGGAGTATAGCCCAAGATTAGCACCTGAAAACTCATTTTCACTACGGTCACAATCAAGTTTTCCACACTGGATATGATCAATGCTCGCAGAACGAAATGACTGAGCAGGATGGCTCAAATAATTGCCATGCCGCACAGCCCATACATCTGTAGCATCATTCGCTCGAGCAGCTGGTGTAATATGTGAATCACGGAAAAGTCCCTCCTTAATAGTTAATTGTTCATTAACGTGGGCTGACATAAGCATAATATCAACCAAGCCTTGCGCCACAACTTCACGAATAATGTCTAGAAATTCAGGTAAATTACGATAACCAAACTCGTCACGAGTCCAGATCTCAGGCGAAAATTGTGCAGGCTGTGACCCTCTCTCTGAAAGGTATAAGCGCTTACCTAACCCTCTAACACCAAACGCCATATCTGGATCCTTTGCATCAGCAATGATGAATGAATCTTTTACCGCAGGGTTTTCCCTGTAGGCAGCAAGCTTGGTATCTAGCGATTTCATTAGGCTCTCTTTTACAGAGCTAAAAAATTTAACCCTTTAGCCGGGCAAGAATTTCATCTGTCACGGCTTGCACTACTGTCTCGGCTTCTGGATCGGTTGATTCAACACCGCTCCCTGCACCTTTATTAGGCACCTCACAAGTAACACCTGGGCGCCACTCATCATTATCACACAACTCGCATTCTTTAAGCCCAATACGCGGATCAGGCACCCCCAACTTTTGTTTAATCTCAAGAAGATCTTGCAAATGTTTAGGCGAGAATTGCTTTGGCTTAACACCNAGNTGAGTNGTGACTAGAACGGTTCGACAATANGCTTCNACAATCTCCATCTTNAAATAAGCATCCTCGATGGTGTTACTCCAAGANACTACACCGTGGTTTTCCATTAATACAGTGTTNTGCTNGTCAACCAANTCCGCAACTTTAAGCCCCATCTCTGGGGTCCCCGGCGTTTCATAAGGGGCAATCGGAACGCGGCCAATAAAAACTTCAATTTCAGGAATCATACAGGTTGGCGGCTGCACACCTGCCACAGCAAATCCAGTTGCATACGGAGGATGAGCATGTGAAACCGCTCTTGCTTTTGGCTGAGCTTTCATGATCGACAAATGCATCAGGATTTCACTAGTACGCTTTTTTACGCCCGCTAATTGATTTCCATCAAGATCAACCAAACATAAATCTTCAGGTTTCATGAAACCTTTGGATACAAGAGTAGGCGTGCAAAGCACCACATCTTCCGTCAAACGAATTGAAAGATTCCCTCCATTGCCATCAACATATGCACGCTGCCATAAACGACGCCCCACGTCACAAATCTGTTCCTTTAATTCATGAACCGCAGGACTATTAAACAATCTTTCAAGATCTGTTTTTGAGGAGTTTGCCCGAACAGATTGATCAATCCCACTCGCATCCAACGTAGCACTATTTATAGAAATTGAATCAGATATAGAGCCTCCAGCTCGCTTAACCAGATTCACATTTAATTCATTAAGGCGATCTCGTGCTGAAGGAGTAATCACAGCATCCGATGGAATACTTTCAAGCCCTCCTCCTCGATGCAATTCATCAATATCCTTTACACTATAAACTTTCTTCATATGTTATTTAAATTAGTTCTTTGGTTTGTGATAAACACTATCTACAAGGGCAACATTGATTGCATCTATCGGTGTCCTTTCAGGAAACGGAGACGCTGCTTCCCTCCCCTCAATAAATCCAACTGTCTGTCCAAGATCCCCACCAAGTGAATCATAAACCACCAAACTCGGTTCTGCTGTTATGCCTTCGGGAGGATTATCGCCGCTCTGAAACTTATCACAGGTATAGGGGTTAACAATTAGCCAACGTCCACCTTCAAAAGCCGGAATCGACTGACTAAACGTTACTCGCCCAATGACTTTACCCAATCTCATGTTGTTTTTCTTCCTCCATTCTATCTATTATGCCGGTAATCATCATACGAACTGGGCTACGATTATCCCCTACTACACTTCTGGCAGCAGCACCATCGGATGTCACAACAACTCGCTGATGCATCCCAGCGCCATAAGGGTCAATGGCAATAATAGGCGTACCGTCATTCTCTCCCTCGAGATTGATTGGCTGACAGACAACCATTCGCCATCCATCAAGACTTGAATGCTTGCGTGTTGCCACAACGTTCCCTTCAACTCGAGCCAGACGCATATCTAGTAAATCCTCAAGTTATCAACCATCACACAGCGACGCACTCGAGTGAATGTTCTTGGGTTTGTCACCCCTTCCCCAGTCGGAGTAGCAATTGAAAAACTCAAATACCCCTCACCTCCCAATCCTAACCCTGCCATAGAAGGCCCATTCTTCACAAATAGAGTGGTATCAAGCGCTCTTCCCATAGCTGTCATATTGTTGACGTCGTGAGAATGAATGATGGCCGTATGTCGATAATTGTGCTCTGACTTCTTAGCTGCATTTATCCCTTCCTCAACACTACTAACTCGCACTATAGGTATCATAGGCATCATCTGCTCTTCTTGAACAAAAAGATGATCAGCATTTGTTTCAGCAAAAAGTAATTGCGATCCAGGGGATATATTGACACCTGCAGCCTGAGCCAAAACTGAAACATCTTTGCCAATAAAATCTTTATTGGTTGCGGCATGACCACATCCCGCGCCTTGCCCTTCTGGAAAAATAAATGCAGCTTGCGTCAGCGCATCGAGCTGTGAATTGTTTANTCGGACTGCAGCGTGACGCTCCATTGCACGCATGAAATCATCGGCAATACTATCCAAAACAAATACCTGCTTTTCACCAATGCAAAGGAGGTTATTGTCATAACTAGCACCCTGTACCACACAACGGGCTGCTCGATCTATGTCTGCTGTATTATCGACAAACACTGGAGGATTCCCCGGCCCGGCGCAAATAGCACGCTTGCCCGTCTGCATTGCAGCCGCAACAACACCTGGCCCGCCAGTAACACACAACAAACGAACATTTTCATTGGCACACATTTCCTTAAACGAATCAAAAGATGGCTCCTTGATTATGCATGCAATATTTTCAATGCCAATTGAACGGTGAATCGCTTCATTAAATTT
>PAOJ01000009.1 GCA_002708005.1 Verrucomicrobiales bacterium
TTTCCAATGGTGAAAATTGCGTTGTACAGGTTATCGAGGAGGATAGTGGAGAGGTTCTATATACAGCCCGATCTATAAATGACCGATTCCAGCCTAAGGTGTATTCCGAAGGGAAATATACCGTCAAGATTGGTCGAGATTTGCCGGATATGAGGGAGTTTAAGAGTATTCAATCCAGTTCGAAATCAGCGGCTGGTCAAATTAAGATTAACATTTAATAAAGAGCAATAAATTGTGTTCTTTTTGCGATTATCCTTCATCTTGATTCTGTTTTCTTTCGGGATTACAAGTGCGTATTCATCGGAACATTCTGTTCTGAAAATGTTCGGATCACATTGTGTTAAATGTCATGGAGAAAGGGGGAAAGAGAATGGGGAAGTGAATCTGCTGGAGATAAAAACTTCTGCAACGCTGAGTGAAAATATAGATCTTCTTCAGGACCTCATAGATGTCATTAATAACGGTGACATGCCTCCTGAAGGGGAGTCGGAACTAAAACCCATTGACAGGAAAAGAGTGGTAAGTGAGTTGCGAGGCATACTTAATGATGTTGTTGCTAAGGGCGAATTAATTCCAAAGACACCAATCCGTCGTATGAATCGTTTTCAGTATAATAATGCAGTTAAAGATTTGTTTGAATTGAATGTGGAGGTGTTTTCATTGCCGGAAAAAATGATGCGCAGTTATGGATATTTTGATCCCGCTTCAGGCGAAATTCCAGACACAGTACATGTTGGCAGTAGGCCTCTTGGTAAGTCACAGATGATCGAGCCTCGACTGGCTGGAGTGGGTCCGTTTCCGCAGGACCTTCGTGCTGAGCATGGATTTGACAATCAAGGTGATCACCTTTCGTTGTCTCCTATTCAGATGGAGGACTTTTACAAGCTTAGTCAATCTATTGTGAATAGTGATACGTTTACGGCCAAACATTGTGGTATCTGGGATGAATTTTTTGCAGAACCACAAGAGGAGGGCAGGGAGCTTGATCAAGTTATTCATCAACGATTATCGAAGTTTCTTCGAAGCGCTTTTCGCAGGCCTGTAACCTCAGAATTGGTTGCAAGATATACCAAGAATGTCCAATACCGAATTGCCAAGGGAGAGTCTTTTACTCGAAGTATGAAAGACATAGCTTCAGTTGTTTTATGTTCTCCCAGATTTTTGTATCTTTACGATCGCCCTATTAAGGGGGTGGACGATGATTTTAATTTAGCTTCACGACTTTCCTTTTTTCTTTGGGGCAGCATTCCTGATGAGGAACTATTGAGGCTAGCAGAATCCAAAACTCTAAGTCAGAAAGAGGTTCTGATTGCGCAATTAAAGCGTATGCTTGAAGATAAGCGGTTAAAGCGATTTTGCGATAGTTTTCCCTCTCAGTGGCTTCAGTTAGAGCGAATTATTACTTCAACACCAGATCGAATCATGTTTCCGACTTTTTATGCGAATGCTTACAGGACTAGTATGCATATGATGCTTGAGCCGTTATTATTATTTGAAACTATTCTGGTCGAAAATCGCCCAGTTTATGAGTTAATTGATTCCAATTTTAGTTATCGAAGTGGTCCTCTTTCCAATTGGTATAAGAATGGAAAAAGAACAGGAGGCTTGCCGCCAACGCGCTTGGCCTATAAACGAGAGATTCTTACAAGTCGGCGAGAGGGTGGAATTATAACCAACGCGGCCGTGATGACCATGACTTCAAATCCTACCCGNTCACAACCGATTACACGCGGAGCNTGGATGCTGACAGTAATTTTNAATAACCCACCNGAACCTCCACCTGCTGATGTTCCGTCTTTGCCNGAAATTATAAAGTGAAAAACACGATGAAACATTGACGCTNCGCGAACGTTTGGTTGCGCATCGAGACCGGCCGGATTGTGCAGGATGTCACTTGAAAATTGATCCGCTTGGTTTTGCGTTGGAAAATTACGGGCCGGTTGGTGCATGGCGAGACTCATATCAAAATGGCCGAAAGGTCGACTCTTCGGGTAAATTATTCCGTAAGCATGATTTTTCTTCGATCGAAGAATTTAAAGATGCGATTNTGGCGGAAAAACCACGTTTTGTGAAAGCGTTCTCTGGACATATATTATCCTTTGCGCTTGGTAGAAAGTTAACTGCAGCTGATTTGCCGGCATTAGAAATTATTGCTGATGAGGCTAAAAAAAAGGATTATCGCTTTCAACCACTCCTGAAAAGTATCATCCTTAGCGAGCCGTTTTTGAATGAACCGAAATGATATTTCCGTGATAAATCGACGAACATTTTTAAAAGGGGCAGCTGGTTCCACCCTTTCGTTACCTTGGCTAGAGTCAATAGCTAATGGAGCTAATTCGTTTAAACCACCACTTCGTTTAGCGGTTTACTATGTTCCAATTGGTGTAGTAAGAAGATCTTTTTTTCCTGGGGAGTCACTAACTGAGGTGCCCAAGTTTCAGGGGTTTCTTGGTGGAAGGCGTGATCAACCGGATATCTATAAAAGTGGATATCAGCCTATTGAGTGGACGCCAACGCTTGAGCCACTAAAAAAAATTCAAAAACATGTAACTTTAGTTACCGGTTTGGATCGTGTTTATCAAAACGGTACGGATGTTCATGCTCAATGTGGAAGTTGTTTTTTGAGTAGTGCTATTCCGTATGAGATTAAATCTTCCGCTTGGCCATTGAATCGTACGCTTGATCATGTTGTTGCTGATTATGTCGGGGATGATACTCCCTTCAGGACACTGGAGTTTAGCTGTAATAGTCATAAGGATAATGTGGAGTCCATCCACTTCGACAATATTTCTTGGTATGGAACTGGACATGTTGCGCCTTCTATGAGGGATCCACAAAAGGTGTATCGTAGATTGTTTGGGACAAGGGATGCGGAAAATTTTCGTAACATCACTGATTTGGTCCTTGAGGATGCTCATTCGCTTCAGCGTGAATTAGGAACGGAGGATCGCCATAAATTTAATGAATACTTTGACTCTATTAGAACTATAGAGGAACAAATGGAGAATATGGCACGAATGAAAAGTGGTTTATTAAAGGCTTCCATTAAGGAGCCTTTAGCAGCGTATCTCCCGCGTGGTGAATATATTCGTTTAATGGGGGACTTAATGATTGTTGCGTTGCAAACCGGACTAACAAGAGTTGCTACAATGATGATTGGTCCTGAGCGTTGGAATACTCCTTACATGTTTGAGGGAGTATTTGATAAGCCACGCAGTCACCACCAAATGTCGCATAACCAAGCGAAGTTTGTGGATGACTTGGCAAAAGTGGATCGTTTTTATATGGAGCAATTTGCTTATTTGGTGGAAAAGATGTCAGGAATAAAAGAGGCTAATGGAGCAACTTTGCTTGATAGCATAGTTTTCACTTATGGCTCTGGTTTGGGTGATGGGGCCTCTCATCAATACAATAAGTTGCCGATTATTATGGCAGGTAGAGGTGGAGGGAAGCTACGTGCTGGAGGGCAGCACTTAAACATGCCTACTGGAACGCCTTTGGCTAATCTTTGGTTGACTCAAGCACAGGTGATGGGGTTGAAGCGTAGTAGTTTTGCAGATAGTACAGGTTCATTGAATCAGATACTGATATAGGATTAAGGAAATTAATTGAACCAACTTGTGAATGTTTCCACCGATTCACGTTCTGTACGGTATTGGTAAGATGTATCTTGGTAGTTGGCATGACCGAGAGCCATTCCGCAGATTAGTTTTTTTGTATCATTAATTTTCAAAATATTGCGTACAACATCCGGGTATTCGGCAAGTGCGGCTTGAGCACAAGTTTCGAGCCCAAATCCGCGTGCCGCTAACATTACATTTTGAATAAACATTCCGCAGTCTACCCATGATCCAGTTTCTAATATTTCATCAATAAAAAAGTAAAGAACAACCGGCGCATCAAAACTATAATAGTTCTTCATCCATTGTTCCTTACGTTTCTTGATGTCATCCTTTTGTATGTTTAAAGCGGTATATAGTGCTTTTCCGCATGCTTTTTTTCGAGAAAGATAAGGTTCTTCAATCTTGGTGGGATAGTAATCATAATCCTGCCTTGCAGATTCACCGTTAGCACGACATTTAGCTAGGGCATTGGCTAGTTTATTTTTTGTTTCCTCAAAGACAACAGCAACCTGCCAAGGCTGTGAGTTTACACCGGATGGAGCCCAGCGGGCACATTCCAAAATGTCTTTTATTAATTTTTTATCCACTGGCTTCGGTAGAAAAGCTCTTGTGGATTTGCGGTTTCGAATTGCTTCTGTGACTTCCATTGTCTATCTCAACGCGTGACGTTATTTCTGTTGGCAAAGCCTACCATCGCATCAACGTGGCCTCAACGGATTACCAGCGTCCAATTTTCGGATGAAACGAATACTAATTTTTTCAACGGTCATTTTTCTAGGCTTAGCCAAGTCAAACGCATTGTCCAAGCCCAACGTATTGTTGCTACTGGTGGATGACTTGAAGCCGGCAATGGGTTGTTACGGTGATAAACATGCGATTACGCCGCACATGGACGCTTTGGCCGAGAAAGGTGTGCGTTTCGACCTAGCGTACTGTAATCAGGCGGTTTGTGCCCCTTCGAGGTTTACGTTGATGCTGGGTGCGCACTCGACTTCGACTGGTCTTTATGGGTTGGGTAGTCACCTGCGCCGAGTGATTCCGAACGCGGTGACCATGTCTCAGTATTTTTCCCAATTCGGTTATCGGGCTGAATCGTTGGGCAAGGTGTTCCATATCGGGCACGGGAACCTTGGCGATCCGCAGGCTTTTGAGGTGCCGCATTTTCATGACAAGGTGATCGAGTATCTGGTGCCTAATAGTACGGATGGCGGGAAACTCACCCGAGAGGAGGCTTTATTCACAAACCAAAAGTTAGGCCAAATACGTTCGCTTCCGAGGGGAGCTGCATTTGAAGCTCCGATTGCCAAGGATGAGGATTATGCAGATGGTCGCGTTGCCAAGGAGACGATCAACCGTTTGAAGGCTGCGAAAGCACGCCGAGCAAATGAAGGCATACCGTTTTTTATTGTCGCCGGTTTTGTAAGGCCGCACCTGCCATTTTCTGCTCCGAAAAAATATTGGGACTTGCACGACCCGGCTAAGCTTACACTTGCAGTCAATAAATCGTTTCCGAAAGACGCACCGAGAGTAGCGCTTAAGCGTGGTGGAGAAATTTCAGCCTTTAAGCCAGTCCCGTCAGATGGGCAGATTGATCAAGAGCTGGCTCGCAAACTGATTCACGGTTACTATGCAAGCACAACGTATGTTGATGCGCAGATTGGAAAAGTCACTCGAGCGTTGAAAGAGTTAGGGATGGAGAAAAACACAATTGTAGTGCTTTGGGGTGATCACGGTTGGCATCTGGGTGATTTAAGTATTTGGACGAAACATACAAATTTTGAACAAGCCAATCGTATTCCAATCGTGATCTCAGCTCCTGGGGTTGCGCGAGCAAGCGAGTCCTCACGGCAACTTGCAGAGACTGTAGATATCTTTCCGACCGTAGCGGAGTTGGCCGGATTACCAGAACCGAAAGTGCCGCAACAAATCGACGGAGTCAGCTTGGTACCGGTTTTGAAGAACCCTTCAGTCCGGGTTCGTGATCACGCTTTTCATGCTTATCCTCGTGGACGAAAATTGGGGAGGGCGATTCGTACTGAACGGTATCGTTTCGTCGAATGGAAAAACCATAGTGACGCAACTGTACCAATTGATTATGAATTGTACGACTACGAGACCGATCCGTGGGAAAAACAAAACCATTATAAGGCCAAGCCAGATGTGGCAAAAAAGTTAAAAGCAATTCTTGATAAATATCCCGCCCCGAAAACCCGAAAGTAGTTTTGAGGCCCTAGTTACAGTAAAGTTATCTGTTTTGATGCCTAAAAAATTGTTCGCAAAACTAAAATTCAACTGAGCCAAGCGTTGCCACGTAGTAGGGGATTGGGCAGAATCCTGTTACCGTGAAACGAATTTTCCTAATAGTATTGTGCTGTGTACTTGCTTTTATGTCGGTCAATGCAGCCAAGCGGCCAAACGTGGTGTTCTTTTTGGTAGACGACATGGGCTGGCGCGATGTCGGCTGCTTCGGAAGTTCTTTTTATGACACTCCTAATATCGATCGCTTGGCCAAGCAGGGGGTGAAATTTACGAACGCCTATGCGGCATGCCATGTATGTTCCCCCACGCGAGCAAGTATCATGACGGGAAAATACCCGGGTAGGTTGAATCTCACCGATTGGCTATCGGGGCGCCGTGATTTTGCTTTTCAGCGATTGTTGAGTGCTGAGAAACTACAGGCTCTTCCATTGAAGGAGGTGACCTTGGCAGAGGCTCTCAAGGCGA
The DNA here is from genome assembly GCA_002708005.1 of Verrucomicrobiales bacterium. Taxonomy (GTDB): domain Bacteria; phylum Verrucomicrobiota; class Verrucomicrobiia; order Limisphaerales; family UBA1096; genus UBA1096. The sequence continues at coordinate 6,348 of PAOJ01000009.1, forward strand.
ATGGCTATCGCACAGGTATCTTTGGTAAATGGCATCTTGGCAATGAACAGGCTGGCCCATTAAGTCAGGGGTTCGATGTTCAGATTCCAAGTTGGAACGGATGCTGTCCTAGGGGCGGTTATCATCCGCCTTACAAGATGGAAGGCCTGAAGATAGAAGGGAAGGAGGATGAATACCTTACGGATCGATTGAACTCCATGGCGCTCGATTTTATAGAGCAGGCTGGAGAGAAACCATTCTTTCTTTATCTTTCCCACTTTTCGGTGCACGACCCTATTCAAGGTAGGGAGGATCTTGTAAAAAAATATCAGAAAAAACGGGTCAAGTTATCACCCGTTCAAGGGCCGGAGTTTATTCTTGAGGGAAATCCGGATGACAAAAATCCATTATCTCGAAAACAACTTACTGAACTTTTAAATGAGTCTTCGCATCAGGGGCACAAGGTATTGCCACAGCGAACGATCAAGATCAAACAGAGACAGGATAACATCGAATTTGCAGCCATGGTGGAAGCTATAGACCAGAGCCTAGGGCGTGTGATGAAAAAACTTGAAGATCTTGGTCAGGCAGAAAATACGATTATTATTTTCGCCTCTGACAACGGAGGGATGTCAGCTGGTAATTTCGGAAATCCAAAACGAGNGGTTAAGAATAGTCAGCTTGATTNGGCCTACGCGACCTCGAATCTTCCCCTTCGAGGAGCCAAGGGTTGGTTATATGAGGGTGGANTTAGAGTGCCCATGATCGTGAAATGGCCTGGNAAAGGTAAATCCGGTGTGGTTTGTGCTGAGCCGGTGATGAGTACGGATTTTTATCCTAGCATTCTTGAAATGTTAGGACTCCCAGCAATCCNTTCCCAGCATATAGATGGTAAGAGTTTTGTGCCTGCACTTCGTGATAAACCATTTGAGAGAGGAGCTATCTACTGGCACTTTCCACACTACAGTAATCATGGAATGCAGAGTCCAGCTGGTGCTATTCGCGAAGGGNACTACAAATTGCTTGAGTATTTTGAAAACGGCACGGTGCAACTGTTNAATCTCAAGGANGACTTAGGCGAACAAAACGATTTGTCAGCCACTGAGCCGGAAANGGTAGCCAGACTCTTGGGCAAGTTGCGTGCTTGGCNAAAAGAGGTGGATGCCAAGATGCCGAGATTGAAGGNAGGGAAGCNATGACAAAACGAATATTTTGGTGCGTTTCTTTTNTGCTTGGATTGACCGCGCAGGCTGATCAGCCTCCAAATATTCTTTTCATTTATCTTGATGATTTTGGCTGGAAAGATACCAGCTATATGGGTTCTGATTTTTATGAAACTCCTAACATTGACCGCTTGGCTAATCACGGGATGATCTTTACCGATGCATATTCGACTTCAGCTAATTGCGCTCCGGCAAGGGCTTGCCTGCTCTCAGGTCAATACACTCCGCGCCATCAAATTTACAATGTTGGTACTCGGCCAAGAGGAAATGAAAAGCATCGTAGACTAGAGCATATTGCTGGAACTAATAAACTTGGACTGAACATTATTACTTGGGCGGAATGCTTAAAGCAGGCTGGCTATAGAACAGGAATGTTTGGCAAATGGCATCTTGGNCCGTCACCAAAAGCACAAGGATTCGATGTTGCAGTTGAACACAATAAGATTCCCGGTATGCGAGGTCATAAAGGAAAGAATGGGGAATATCTTACAGACTTGCTAACGGAAAGAACTCTGGATTTTATTGGAGAAAAATCTAATAAGCCATGGTGTGCTTATCTTTCACATTATGCCGTNCATACTCCAATTCAGGCTAAAAATAAAATAATATTAAAGTATCAAAAGAAAGGTGGTGGTAAACTCCATCGTGATCCAGTCATGGCTGCTATGATTCAGTCTGTTGATGAAGGGGTTGGNAGACTAGTTTCCAAACTTAAAAAAAGTGGACAGCGTAATAATACTGTAATTTTATTTTACTCAGATAATGGTGGATATGGTCCAGCTACTGATATGGCTCCACTTTATGGATATAAAGGGAATTATTTTGAGGGAGGAATTCGTGTTCCATTTTTTGTCAATTGGCCAAATAAAATTAAGGGAGGTCAAAAGACAGATGAGCCTATAATTGGAGTTGATATTTTCCCCACATTACTTGACTTATCTGGGGTAAATCGTCCTGATCAGACGCTTGATGGAGTCAGCCTCAAGCCTTTTTTACTTGGGCAAGTTAAAACAGTTGGCCCTCGTCCTTTGTTCTGGCATTTCCCATGTTACTTACAGAGTTATGATGTGTATGAAGAACAAAGAGACCCTTTGTTTCGTACCCGTCCATGTAGTGTTATTCGTTTTGGAAAATGGAAGTTACATGAGTATTTTGAAGATGGAGCACTTAAATTGTTTAATCTCAAGGAAGATATAGCAGAGCAAAAAGATTTGGCAAAAGAAAGGCCTGCTATGGTTAGTAGATTACATAAAATGCTTAAAGATTGGAGAAGGGATACTAATGCTATTGTTCCCAAAGCTCTCAATCCGAAGTTTGATAAGGAGGCTGAAGCACAGGCAATTCATGCTGCTAGACTTAAACTTCGTCCGGTTAAATGAAATTAAAAAGGTCTATCATCTGGATCGTTCTTAAGCTGTTAGCAATTGCGCCGCTTGTTAAAGCGCAGTCAATAGATGAGGAGCGGCCTAATATCATTTATATCCTTGCTGATGATTTGGGTTATGGAGATTTAGGTTGTTATGGTAGTTTGCTTAATACTACACCAAATATTGATTCATTAGCTTCAACTGGATTAAAGATGATGGATTTTCATGCTGCACCTTGGTGTGCTCCAAGCCGTAGGGCTTTAATGACAGGTTGCCATGCTAGTCGCCCTTGGGATAATTCGCGTGGTAAAATGGGGCGACTCGCAGATGCAATTACCATCCCGGAGATGCTGAAAAATGGAGGATATGCAACTGCTTTGATTGGAAAATGGCATTTGGGAATGTCAGATGGGTTGCATCCTTTAGATCAAGGTTTTGACTATTGGTATGGAACTCCTGGAAGTAATGATTGGGATGGTCCCCGACCCAATTATGATTCCTTTAAAGAAGCTTCGGAGGAGGCTTGGAAAACTCCATTAATTGTAAATCGTGAAAACAAGGGTGCAGTTGTATCTCAATCTCTTTTTACGAAACGCTATACAGAAGAGGCTGTGCGTTTAATCCGGAAGCATAGGCAGAAACCGTTTTTTATTTATCTTTCCTATAATATGCCTCATGTACCAATTTTTGCATCTAGTTCATTTAAAGGTAAAAGTCGAAATGGTGTATATGGTGATGTTGTTAAAGAAATAGATTGGTCAGTAGGTCAAATAGTTAAGAAGCTTGATAATGAAAACTTGACTAGGAATACAATAGTGGTGTTTACGAGTGATAATGGNCCATGGACTATGTTTAAGGAATTTGGAGGTGTTTCAGGGGGGTTGCGTGGTGAAAAATCAACTACTTGGGANGGAGGTGAACGTGTTCCTTGTATTGTTTCGTGGCGTGGAAAAATTTCACCAGCTATATCTAATCAATTAATGATAAATTATGACATGTATGCAACCTTTGCTAATTTAGCTGGAATAACGATTTCTCAAGGGCAAGCTATTGATTCGATTGATTTTTCTCCGCATTGGCTTAAAGGTTTAAAAGGAACCAGAACTAAGCATTTATACTATTTTCATCAGCCTATGGCTTATCGGAAAGAAAATTATAAGATACATTATTACACNCGATCNAGAACTCGTGATCCATATACGGGGAAGAGGGAGCCTTCTGTGTTTCATGAACAGGGTTTGTTGTATGACTTATTGAATGATATTGGTGAAAAAAAGAATTTAGCGGAGATATATCCGGACCGAGTTGAAATAATGAAAAAAGAATTTTTGGATGCACAATTGGCTATTAAGGAATGGCGGCCTTTTCAATAAGCTGATTGAATCTATTAAATAATGATTAGGATTTTGATCACCTTTTTGTTTTGTGCTTTAGCTTCTATATCAAGAGGGGAAGTGAAATATAATAAAGATGTGCTTCCGATCTTAGCAGCCAAATGTTTTTCTTGTCATGGGGAGGATAAGGTTAAACGAAAAGCAAATTTACGCCTTGATGATAAGAACTCGGCTTATGCAAAACGTGATGGTNTTCAAGCTATTTTACCTGGAAGCATAAATGGGAGTGAATTAATTAATAGNATCTTCACGAATAATAAAAGTGAAGTTATGCCTCCCTCTGATGAGGTCAGTCTTTCCAGTTCGGAAAAAGCTATACTAAAGCAATGGATTACAGAGGGAGCTCGTTACCAGAAGCATTGGGCTTTTCAATCACATTCTAAACCAAAGCTTCCTAGTGTTGTTGATTGGGGCCGAAATGAAATTGATAACTTTATTTTAAAGCAAATGTCTGAGGTTGATCTATTGCCTCAGAAGCCGACTGAGAGAGAGATGTTAATCCGAAGAGTAAGTCTTGATTTAACTGGGCTGCCGCCATCGTTGGAAGAGGTTGATAGATTTCTGGAGGATACTAAGCCAAATGCATATGAAAAAGTGATTGATCGTTTGCTTGCCTCACCTCGGTATGGTGAACGAATGGCGGTATGGTGGCTTGATGGAGCTAGGTATGGAGATAGTCATGGTTATGACAATGATCTTGAGAATAGCCAATGGCCTTGGCGAAACTGGGTCATTGAAGCATTCAATCAAAATATGCCATATAGCCAATTCACTATTGAGCAGCTTGCTGGGGATTTATTACCAAATCCTACGGAGAGTCAGGTGCTTGCGACAGGTTTTAATCGTAATCATCGAATCAATACAGAGGGAGGTGCGATTGATGATGAATGGCGGACTGAATATGTGATTGATCGAGTTCAGACGATGGGTTCTGTATGGATGGGAATAACCTTAAGCTGTGCTCGTTGCCATGACCACAAATATGACCCGATTAGTCAGAGAGAATTTTATCAACTTTTTGCACTTTTTAATAATCTAGATGAGAAAGGTTTTATAAATAATCTTCGAGGAAGTGCTGAGCCTCGAATGCGCTATAAGAAAGAGAATTTTGATTTTCGTAAAAAGCAGCTCCAATCTAAGCTTAAGGATACTCAGCTTAAAGCTGCAATGGATCAATTAGAATCTGAGCATCCATTTGTTATGATTATGAAGGANANCAAAATTCGAAGGTCATTCATTTTGAATCGTGGGCAATATGATTCTATCGGTGATCAGGTTTATCCGGGATTGTTGTCAGCATTTTCAAAAGTACCAAAAAATATTCCCATGAATCGTTTGGCATTAGCTCGATGGCTTACTGATGGAGAACATCCCCTCACAGCTCGAGTTGTGGTGAACCGACTTTGGGAACAATTTTTTGGCATTGGAATAGTTAAAAGTTCAGAAAATCTAGGCGTTCAAGCTGACTGGCCTAGTCATCCAGAATTACTTGATTGGTTAGCTTCTGACTTTGTTGAAAATGGATGGAATGTAAAGCGCTTGATTAAGCAGATGGTCATTAGCGCGACCTATCAGCAAAGTGCAAATACTGATGCTCGCCGGCAACGCATTGATCCAGAAAATAGATTATTAAGTCGTGGGCCTAGAATTCGGTTAACAGCCGAGATGTTAAGAGATCAATCATTGTTTTTTTCTGAATTGATAGTTGAGAAACATGGAGGCCCTAGTATGTGGGTCTATCAACCTGTTGGTCTATGGCGTGAAGTAGAAAAACGAGGCACTTTTAAGCAAGATCATGGTGAGAAATTATATCGTCGTAGTCTCTACTCCCGCATACGTCGAACGGTGGCGCACCCCAGTATGTTATTGTTTGATTCTCCTAGTAGAGAAGTATGTACTGTCAGGCGATCCAGCACTAACACTCCGCTGCAAGCCCTTGCCTTGATGAACGAAGTGACATATGTGGAGGCGTCAAAAAAGTTCGCAGAAAAAATAATGAATTACAGCACTGATTCCCGTGATCGAATTGAATGGGCGTTTAGAAGTGCAACCTCAAGAAGCCCTGAAAAAGATGAGTTGGAAATATTAGTCAATGGTTATGAGAGGCGTTTGGAAATGTTTAATGCTAATCCTGATAGAGCGAAGAAGCTACTTCGACAAGGGGAAAGTTTTATTAATCCAGCTTTTAATAAGGTAGAGCTTGCAGCACTAGTTACTCTAGCAAACGTAATTCTAAATTTGGACGAATTAATTAATAAGTGAAACCCAAAAGTATTAATTCAATCGATTTACTGAAGAAGCAAGACGCATTAAACCGTCGCAAGTTTTTGCAATCTTCAGCTAATGGTTTAGGTGCGATTTTTTTGGCTAATTTATTAGGGGAGGAAGAGTCTTATGGTTTTCAATTCAAAAAACCCAACTTTATCCCTAAGGCAAAGCGAGTGATTTACCTTTTTCAATCGGGAGGGCCATCGCAAATGGATCTTTTTGACCCTAAGCCAAAGTTAGAGAAGCATCGAGGCAAGGAGCTGCCAAATTCAATTAGAGGAAAGCAGCGCCTAACCGGNATGACGGCTAATCAAAAAACATTGCCAGTAACACCNACAAAATACTCTTTTTCTACTTACGGTCAAAGTGGGCTTGAGTTGAGCGAATTGTTACCAAATCTAGGAAGAGTTGCTGACGAGTTATGTATAGTTCGCTCAATTCACTCTGAGGCCATTAACCATGATCCAGCGATAACCTTTTTACAGACTGGATTCCAGTTATCAGGCAGACCAAGTATAGGATCTTGGGTTTCGTATGGGCTTGGTTCTATGAACAGAGATTTACCTGCTTATGTTGTTATGACTTCGCGAGGCGGGTCTGGTGATGCTCAACCATTATACAGCCGGTTGTGGTCATCGGGGTTTTTACCGACNCAGCACTCGGGAGTGAAATTTCGAAATACAGGTGATCCTGTTTACTATCTTTCCAATCCAGATGGTATTAATCGGGAAATGCGTCGGGACATGTTAGATGATGTTAAGCAATTAAATCTCCATAATTTTGGTATTCTTAACGATCCTCAAATAAAATCCCGAATTGCTCAGTATGAGATGGCTTTTCGTATGCAATCTAGTGTTCCAGAGCTGGCAGATATTTCTGGTGAACCGGAGCATGTCTTAAACTTATATGGACCAGATGTTAAAAAACCCGGTTCTTTTGCGGCTAATTGTTTGCAGGCTCGTCGTTTAGTTGAACGTGATGTTAGATTTGTTCAGTTGTTTCATATGGGTTGGGATCATCATTCCAATTTATCCCGTGATTTGCCAAAGCAATCCCGTGATACAGACCATCCAACTGCTGGTTTAATTTCAGATTTAAAGCAGCGTGGATTGCTGGATGAAACGCTAATAATTTGGGGAGGGGAATTTGGACGAACAATTTATGCTCAATCGCCTGAGAAAAATGGNGGCCGAGATCATCATCCGCGATGTTTCAGTTACATGCTGGCTGGGGGAGGAGTAAAGGCGGGATTTGTTTACGGTGAAACAGATGACTACTCTTATAATATTGTTCGTGATCCTGTGCATGTACACGATCTGAATGCTACAATTCTCAATCAACTTGGGATTGATCATGAGAGTCTTGTTTTTAAATTTCAGGGTCGCCAATATCGTCTTACAGATGTGCATGGACGAATAATTGATGGTATTCTAACTTAGTTTTTTGCATTAGTTTTTTCGAAAACTAATTTAATTTTTTTTGGTATTTCAGGATTTTGAAGGTCTGTTTTCCCTGTGATCAAAAACACGAAATTGTTTGCAAGTGTTTCCTCGGGATGAAGTATGTAGTTAGTGTTCCGTCCAATTTGTTCAAAAAAACCTTCTACTTGATCNGGCTTAAACAAGNTTGGTTTGTCTTTANTNAAAATTGGTTTTGTAGTTTTTATNTCAATTGGCATAAGCCTGAATTCTAGATATCTAAAAAAAGTATCGCCGGTTTCAGGGTTATATTTCGGTATNCGAGAGAATAGAACTGGGGCGGCCCAATATTTTTTATCTGCAACGGAAATGCGTATGCAATGTTCAATAATCGGGGCATCAGGATTGCTGATGCGTAGTGGCATCATATTGTCTGGTAGTTTCACTACGCCACATGGCTTAAATCCTATGATTGAGTAAAGTTCATCACGCAATTCATTATTGTTTCGAGATATAATGTGAAATAGTTCGTGATAGAATAGGCGTTCTAGATTATTCGAAGATTGGCGAACTTGCCTTTTTGGAAGAATGATGTTGTTACCTCTAGTGTAAGGAGCTCCTCCTTCGTCTTCGCCGGTAGTTTTGATGAATGTAATATTTTGGGGAAGATGATTTACTATATGCCCTAATTTTATTTTTGCTTTGTCTATGATCTCACTTAGTTTGATCTTATCTTCTTTAGACCATTCAACTGCTTGATCTTGAATAAATTTAATATATTCATCGGTTGAAATTGGGCCTGCCTTTTTTATTTTTGCGGCGCGCTCAAAAGANCTNAGTCCTTCGATATATACATCTCGTATTGCTAGAAAATCCTTTGCCTCNTTAACTGAGGCAAACTGAATAGTACAATTTTTTGATAGTTGGATTGCTTTACTAGCTTCAGATTGGCANAGAGCAATNCTGAATAGTAAAAAGGATAATCGCAGAGACATTAAAGGGTATCTTACTCTATTGGAACTTTATATATACACTGCCAGCTNCCGCCGTTGGAACCTACTTCAACTTGATTTAACTTAAACCATTCAACATGGCCGTCAGTCATCAGAAAGTTGCCACCGGGAGGTTCTCCGTTTGGACCGGTTGGATGATTTGCGGTAGGGATTTTTTTNCCACCNGAGTCGGTGTACCAATTATTCATTTTTAATTTCCCTCCACTAAAAGATCCAAATCCTTGTATGCGATCAATCAANATTGGTGCCTGGGAAGGNGANCCNGGAAAAATAGCTTCATTTATTTTTTTTCGAGAATGCCAGCCNGGAATGCCTTTACTTTTCTTGGCTTCAAGGCCATTTACATTATATGCCCATGAAGATAAATCTCTATGAGGCAGCCAGAAATATCCTGTCAAAATAGGGTATTGGTTTGCGCTATTTCTCCACAAATCAGCCTCTCGGTGCCATTCGTCTGATGGGCAGAAGATCACATGAGCACGCTCTTTTTTGACTCCATTTTTTTTTCTCTCNGCATTAAATTTTTGAGGCATAATATATTTTTCCCAAAATTTAGCAGTTATTTCACTCACCCAGCTTGTATGTTGCCCAGCAGCTCCTGGCCTATTTCCTTTTGTTGTATTGTCAGGAAAGAAGTCATCATTATCACCCGCGTACATCATAGTACCCACTCCCCATTGTTTCATGTTACTTGCACAATGAGTTTTGATTGCAGATTGTTTAGCTTTTGCAAGGGCAGGGAGGAGAAGTCCGGCAAGAATTGCAATGATTGCTATTACCACGAGTAGTTCAATTAATGTGAATCCAGATTGAAAAGGGTTTTTTTTCATATTATTTAGTTAGGCTAAAATTGGTTGGATGACGCTACCATGAACGTCTGTTAGTCGGCGGTCAATACCATCATGTCGTACAGTTAGTTGTTCATGGTTTATTCCAAGCTGATGCATAATGGTTGCATGAATATCGTGGCATGTAGTGGGATTGTTGCGGTCTGCTGGGCGGAATCCCCATTCATCACTTTCTCCGTGGGTTGATCCGCCTCGAATACCACCGCCTGCCATCCAATTTGTGAATACAAAAGGATTATGATCGCGGCCCTTGCTTCCTTGAGCACATGGCATTCGNCCAAATTCTGTAGTCCAAAGAATTAAAGTATCTTCGAGCATTCCTCGTTGCTTTAAATCAAGTATAAGTGCGGCACTTCCACGAGCCATGCCTCGAGCAAGTGGACCATGGTCTCTTTTTATATCTTCATGAGANTCCCAATTACGTCGTGGGAATCCGTTGTCATTACCTGACCAGATTTGTATGAATCTAACACCTCTCTCTAGAAGGCGCCTAGCTACTAGACATTTTCGGGAAAAGTAGTCGATTTCTTCAATTTCATTTATTTCTTTAGGCCAATTCTGGACATTATGGTCAAGGCCATATAGGCGTTTTACGTGGGCTGGTTCTCTTGAAATATCCAANGCTTCGGGTGCGCTTAGCTGCATGCGAGCNGCAAGTTCGTATGACTTNATNCGTGCGTCTAGTCGAGAATCAGCTNCACGGCTGGCAGCATGTTCTCGATTAAATTTTGAAAGTAATGATTGAGAGGCTAATTCACTTTCGGNGGTAATAAAGGATTCTTTTGGAGGGTAAAGATCAGCTATAGGATTAGTACGCCCAGGAAATAACGTAGTTCCTTGATGAGAAGCAGGCAGGAATGCAGAGCTCCAGTTTTTTGGTCCATTGGATGCGTATCCACGATGATCTGGAAGTACAATAAAGGTCGGTAGATTATCATTTAGACTGCCTAATCCATAACTAACCCATGCGCCCATTCCCGGAAAACCAGGGCGCTGAAATCCGGTTGCTTGTAAGTATGTTGCCTGGCTGTGTACTCCTGTTTTTCCGACTACATTATGAACAAATGCCATATCGTCCACACATTCACCCAGCTCGGAGACAATGGATGTCAAAGGCTTGCCGCATTGGCCATATTTTGACCAATTCCAAGGTGACTTAAAAGTGTTTCCAGGGGAACTTTGAAAAAGTTCGATCGTTTCGCCTGGATCCCACTTTTCACCATGGCGTTTTATTAGTTCAGGTTTGTAGTCAAATAGATCTACATGACTAGCCGCNCCACCCATGAATAGTTGAATTACTCTTTTAGCCTTAGGTGCATGATGTAAGCCGATAGGCTGGCGTGCTTGATTCGTTTCAGCTAGTAACCCGTCGCGTCCGAGCATTCCAGATAATGCAATACCACCTAGGCCTCCTCCCGATTGCCAAAGGAAATTTCGACGATCAATGGAATGTTCTGAAAACTTTTTTTTAGATGAANCGGATGAATTCATTAATCAATAAATGAGAATGCGTTTAGATTGAATAGTAATCTGCAAGTGTTGCTCAAACCATGTAGTTTTGAAAACTTAACAAGATCCGCCGATTCTTCAGCTGTTGGAATTCGTCCAATAGCTCTGAAAAAAGCTTCATTGACAGATGTTGGTATATCTTTTTTAGAATAGCTTACTTCATCGGAAAAATGTTTAGCCATAGCTACCATTAATTTATTATTAAGCATTGCGAGTGATTGAAGTGCAGTGATAGCTTCGTTGCGCTTGGCGACTTGTTGTGAAGGGTCAGCACAATTTAAAGTTTCCATGAAGGGTTGTTGCTGAGAGCGAACCAAAAATCGATAAATTGATCTCCGATGAACCTTTAAGTCTTCAGGGTCATGTTTATGATACTCGTAGTGTGGTGAATGTTCTGGATGCTCTAAAATGAAATTGCGAAAGCCAGGTCCATACATTTGAAAGTTCATTTTTCCTGATAAGAAAAGAACTGTGTCTCGTAATGCTTCTGCTTCAAGTTGTCGACGGTTCATTCGCCAAAGATAGCGGTTTTGGCTATCTATCTTTTCATGTATTACTGAAGAATCGGATACTTGCCGGTAAGTAGCACTCGTTAAGATGAGCCTGTGGAGTCTTTTAATTGACTGACCATTATCTCTAAATTCTAATGCTAGCCAGTCTAGTAATTCTGGATGAGTTGGTTTTGCTCCCATCCGACCAAAATCGTTCGGAGTGGAAACGATGCCAGTTCCAAAGTGGTATTGCCAAATTCGATTTACTATTGAGCGCCACGTAAGAGGGTTTTCTTTTTGTGTAAGCCAATAAGCAAGTGCAATTCGTCGATCACTTTCCGAATGCTCATTAGGAAGCTCAAACTGGCCATTATCCTTATCTGTTAACCTAAGGGTTCCTGGCCCGACTTCTTGTTTAGGCTGGCTCATATCCCCGCGATGTAGGATCCGGATGGTTCTAGGTTTTCCTCCTTCATTTCCGGTCCCACGGAATGCTCCACTCCCAGTATGTACTTTGCCAACATATACTTTTTTTGGTTTTGGTAGTGATTTTATTCTTTCTTCAGCTTTAGCGAGAGCTGCCTTAGCCTTTTTACGCTTTGAGAAAATTTCTTCTGATACAATGGAGTCAATTAATGAAGTGTGTTCGGATTCTGTATTANTTATAAGTTGAGCTAAATCTGGATTTTTGGCCTGTCCATTGTATAGATTGTCGACAAGGTTTTTCCTCTGCCAACGTATCGGTGCCTCTATTGAATCAAGCGAGGTGACATTTTTTCCTATTGCTATATTCTCACCTAATTTGTTTTCAATCTGCATTTCTCCCATTGCCAATATGAAATCATTACTGCGCGCGGCTAATTTTGTAGCTGTTAATCGAATATATCGATTTTTGACTTTAGGAAAACTGAAATGCTGAGGTTGAACACCAGGATTGGATTGGTCACTATGTGAGCGATCAGCTATTATAGTAATATTTTTTCTAAATTCTGCATCGTTTGATGTCTCTATCTTATATCGTATAGGAAATCCAAAACCATCACCGATGTTATTATAGCTGTCGCTGGCTCCAATGAGAGATACTTGATTAATTTCGCTAGCTTTTCCAAGATCAACTTGAACCCATTTTATAGTATCTTGCTTTTGGGCGATTTGACTATGATAACCGTATTCGGCCCTTGCCTTAGCATTAGCTTTTTGGCGAAGTTCCTTTAATTTGATATTAAGTTTTTTAAGTTTTTCTCCTCCTTTGGACTGAATTTTTGATGCTATGGATGCGAGGATAGCTTTTTGGTGAATGATTTCTTTTTTTAAATTAGAGCTTTTCTCAGCAATTTCAGGATCGGAATAGTACTCTTGGTCTGCCCTGTCTAAAGCTGAGAAGATTGCCTGCATACGATAATAATCAGTCATATTTACTTCATCGAACTTGTGGTCATGACAGCGAGCGCATTGAACCGTAGTACTGATGAAAGTATTCATAGTGTTCTTAACCATGTCATCGCGGTCTATATTGCGGGCAATTCTTCCGTCTAATTTTGTTTCTGGTACTTCTGCATGGCCTATGAAGTCCCAAGGTCCTGCAGAAATGAATCCCGTAGCTTCAATTCCGTCTTGTGTTCCCGGAAAAAGGGCATCTCCTGCAACCTGTTCATTTACGAATCGNTTATAAGGTTTATCAATATTAAATGACCTGATGACATAATCTCGGTAAGGCCAAGCATTAGGTCTCAATTTGTCTTTATCATATCCGTGAGTGTCTCCATAGTGAACGATATCAAGCCAATGGCGAGCCCATCGTTCGCCATATTTTGGCGAAGCCAACAGCTTTTCTACAAGTTGTTCGTAGGCTAATGGATTGGTGTCATTAACGAATTCCACTATTTCATCCGGGGTTGGAGGTAGTCCCATTATATCAAAATATAACCTGCGGATTAATGTTTCTCGCTTAGCTTCTCTTGAAGGGAAAAGTTTTTTTTCATTAAGCTTAGCTACTATAAAATAATCAATTGGGTTTTTAGCCCAGATTTTCTCTGTTTGATTTAGGGAAGGGAGAGACTGTTTAGCTATGGGGTTTAGAGACCAAGTCTCGAAACGATTAACTTTGTTTTGATTCGCGTAATTATCTGAAATACATGTATATTCTCCATGTATTAGTAATACTGCTATTAGAATATAAAGATTTGAGCAGATGTATGAAAAAATCAGTTTTATAAATCTGTCCATTTTGAAAATCAAAAGAGAATCTGAGCTAATATGTAATGGAAATCAAGCGTTCCAATTTGAATATACAATGGTTTTTTAGCCTTAATTTATAGTCGATTTCTTATTGAAAGATTGCAGCAGTCAGTTAAAGGCACTCTTTGTAGTTTTAGGATAGAATGGGAGTTACACGATTGCCGTGAACGTCAGTCAATCGAAAATCTCGACCTTGAAAACGATAGGTCAATTGTTTGTGAGGAATGCCTAACAGATGAAGTATTGTTGCATGTAGATCATGAACAGATACAACATTCTCAATGGCATTATAACCCAGTTCGTCTGTTGAACCATGAGTTACACCCCCTTTAATGCCGGCTCCAGCTAACCACATGGAGAATGCTTTAATGTGATGATCTCTTCCATTNCCTTGTGCCATAGGTGTTCGCCCAAATTCTCCACCATATATAATTAACGTATCCTCAAGCATGCCTCGCTGTTTGAGGTCAATTACAAGTGATGCAGTAGCTTTGTCTACTAGGCTAGCAGTGTGTTTTATTCCTTTTTTAATGCCACCGTGATGATCCCATCCNCGATGATATAATTGAATAAATCTTACTCCTCGTTCAGCTAGCCGGCGAGCGAGAAGACAATTGCTAGCGAAGCTGCCATCGCCACCTTTTGTGCCATACAGATCTAGAATATGTTTTGGTTCATTTGTAGTGTCCATGAGCTCTGGAACACTTGCTTGCATGCGAAAAGCCATTTCATACTGGGCAATTCGGGTTTCGATTTCTGGATCAAAAAATTCTTTGTAAGCAATTTGGTTAAGTCCTTGTATCGTTTTTACTATGGCTCCCTGTTGCTTTCGGTTAACTCCACTAGGGTTGTTAACATATAATACCGGATCGCCCTGACTTCGAAAGCGAACTCCTTGAAAACGACTTGGCAAAAATCCGCTATGCCATTGCCTTGCGGCGATAGGCTGTGATTGCCCCCCTCCAACAGAAGTTAGTACAACAAAACCAGGTAGATCATTGTTCTCACTCCCTAATCCATAATTAATCCATGAGCCCATTGAAGGACGGCCGGCTATAATTGATCCGGTGTTCATGAATGTGTGAGCTGGATCATGATTAATCTGTTCGGTTTGCATGGAGCGAATTATTGCAATGTCATCTGCAATTTTTCCAATTTGAGGGAATATCGTTGTTAACTCTTGTCCAGATTGTCCCCAGCGCTTAAATTCATGTTGTGGACCAAAAGCTTTTAGCTCTTTTCCTTGAAGCTGAGCAATTTGTTGACCTTTTGTAAAAGATTCCGGCATTGGTTTTCCATGCAGCTTTGCTAGTTCTGGTTTATTGTCGAACGTTTCTAGGTGGGATGGTCCTCCCGCCATGCATAAAAAAATTACTCTTTTAGCTTTGATTGGTAGAGGTGGTGGGGTCATCACACCTGCCCAACGTTTATTGTTATTAG